>JALHNF010000015.1:0-9323 GCA_022843645.1 Minisyncoccota bacterium
AAAAGCCCAAAAAAAGAACCTGTCGTAAAAGGCCGCAAAAAGAAAGTTGCCGAGGAAACCGTGCCGAAAGAAACAGCTCCAATGCCAAAACGCGCAAGCCTGCCACCTCGTTTTAAACCAGAAAATTTGACTCTCGATATGGCAGTCAAACTTCTTGAGCTCCCACGAGATTTAGGAAATGATCCTACAACAGGAGAACCTATCATTGCCAATAATGGCCGCTTTGGTCCGTATGTTGGGCGCAATCGAGAATTCAGATCCATAAAAAAACCACTCGACGCCTATACCATTACCCTTCCACAAGCAATTACGCTCCTTAACACGCCAAAATCTTTACCAAAAGGGGCAACGCTTGCTCGCACTGTTGGTATTCATCCAAAAACAAAACGAGAAATTCAAATTCTTAACTCAAAATCAGGACATTTCATAAAACAAGGACTGCAGCGTATATATCTCCCCGATTCTCTTGACATAGAAAAAGTTACCCTTGATGAAGTGGTGGACATCCTCGGCGCTTCGTCCACTCGAAAAAAGCGGTAAATCACCATCTTTTGAATCAAGCAAAACGTATTGTATCTATTTGATATATATGGTTTTATTAAAGGGTGACAGAAAAAATTCCTACACGACCATTTTCAGAACTTCGCCCTCTTCTTAAAGACAAGAAGCTTTCTGATGTTGCGCTCATAGAGAAAGCATATCACTTTGCAAGAAAGGCTCATGAAGGACAAGAGCGTAAAAACGGAGAGCCTTATTTCAACCACGTTTTTGCGTGTGCAAAAAATGTTGCTGAACTCAACATGGACACACACACGATCTGCGCTGCGCTACTACACGACGTACTCGAAGACTGCCCACACGTAACAGAAGAAGAATTCAAGAAAGAGTTTGGTGAAGATATCACATTCCTTGTCAACAGTGTTACAAAATTAAGCAAACTTAAGTACCAGGGCGCAGAACGACACGTGGAGTCATTGCGAAAGTTTTTTATTGCGATGGCAAAAGACATTCGTGTGGTAGTGATCAAGCTTGCAGACCGGCTGCACAATATTCAAACGCTTCAGTTTGTAAAAAAAGAAAAACAAGCACGTATTGCGCTTGAGACGCTCGAGATCCACGCGCGTCTTGCAGATCGTCTTGGTATCGCAACGCTGAAAGGTGCGTTAGAGGACTACGCGTTTCCATACGTGTACCCTGCCGAACACAAAAAAGTTCTCAAACTCCTTCAGACACGAAAGCAGGACGACGAAGAGCACGTACAAAAAATGTTCAAGAAGCTCAAACGAAAGCTTGCCGAACAAAGTATCAAGACATCTATCAGCTATCGCGCAAAGCACCTTTTCTCTTTATGGAAAAAGCTGGCTCGGTATGACATGGATATTAATAAGATTTATGACCTCATCGCAGTACGAATCATTGTAGAGAGTGTTGAGGATTGCTATCGTGCACTTGGTATCATCCACAAAAACTGGAGGCCAATCCCAGGCAGAATTAAAGATTACATTGCCGTTCCAAAACCAAACGGATATCAAAGTCTCCATACAACTATTTTCACAGGCGACGGAAGCACTGTTGAGATCCAAATTCGTACTCAAAAAATGCACGACGAGGCAGAATATGGTATCGCTTCGCACTTAATGTATAAGGAGCTCGGTAAAGACAGTCGTCTATCGGAAGAAATATCTAAAAATACTCCGTGGATTCAGCAACTTTTACGCTGGCAAGAAGACGTTGGCTCCCACGAGCTCATGGACATGCTCAAGTCTGAAG
The DNA here is from genome assembly GCA_022843645.1 of Minisyncoccota bacterium. Lineage (GTDB taxonomy): Bacteria > Patescibacteriota > Minisyncoccia > Phycocordibacterales > UBA5272 > JALHNF01. Next base: position 1,771 of record JALHNF010000015.1, read on the forward strand.
TCTTTGATAAGCGTGTCTTTGTGCTTACACCGAAAGGCGAAGTGGTAGACCTTCCCCGTGGCGCGACTCCTGTTGACTTTGCATTTGCGATTCACTCGGATATAGGCAATCACCTTGCAAGCGTCAAAGTAAATGGAAAAATGGCAACACTCTCTACCCCACTTAATAGCTCAGACATCGTGGAAATAGAAACAAAAGAAAGCGCCAAACCATCTCGCAAGTGGCTGGAGTACGTAAAGACAAGTGACGCACGAAGACAAATACAGCAATTTTTAGAGCAAAAATAGTATAATGCAAAGATGCAATCAGTCGAGCATCTGATGTGGCAAGCGCGCACCAAAGAAGAAGCGAGAAACGCTGCACAGAAAAACCTAAAGGCAAGGCTGCGCTTTGAGGAGTATCAGTCTGACTTTTCTTTTTCTGAAGACGAAATGTCGAGGCTGTCATTTCTTGATGTTGGCGCAGGAGATGGGGCGTTTGTTTCGTACTTAAGAGAAAACAGAGGAAATACTCATGCATTTGCGCTCGATATAGAAACACCAACTCAAGATGCTTCTTTTTTTGTCTCTGGAGACGCCACAAACATACCCTATGAACCAAGGGTTTTTGATCGTACCGTAAGCAGAAACACCCTTCATGCACTCATGTTTCAAAGCACGAACCTTGTGTCACAAGCGATCAATGAGCTCATCCGTATTACAAAAAACGGAGGCAAAGTACTCTATTCATTCCATGCACCAGACATTCTGTACAAAAAGATGGCTGTATTAGATAACGTAGTCACACAAGAGCAAAAAGACCTCCTAACACAAAAACTCCGTGAGGGGCTTGCGGAAGAAGCTGAAACTCTTGAATACCTTGAGACTCTTGGTCACAGTATTTCACAAAAATTTAGAAACAATAGAAAGATAGTCACAGTAACCATTCGTGCGGTACAATAGAAGCATGAAAGAATACGATTTCGTTGCAATTGGCGACACAGTGATTGACGCATTCATTCGCCTTAAAGACGCTGAAGCGCACTGTGATATTGACGGCAAAAACTGTAAGCTGACTATGGACTTTGGCGCAAAGATTCCTTACGAAGCCGTGTATGAGCTCCCCGCTGTCGGCAACTCAGCAAATGCAAGTGTTGCCGCTGCCCGCCTTGGACTCACATCAGCACTCATTACCAACTTAGGGAACGACATGTATGCAGAGAAGTGCATTACCCATTTGAAAGATGATAACGTTGATACAGAATTCGTGGTCCGCCATGAGGGCAAAAAGACGAACTATCACTACGTACTGTGGTTTCAGGATGAACGCACTATTCTCATCAAACATGAATCCTATCACTACTCCCTTCCCACTCAGTTTGCGCCACCAAAATGGCTCTATTTGAGCTCGCTTGGAAAGGATGCAGAGAACTTTCATGACACTATCGCAGAATATCTGCACAAACACCATCAGGTGAAACTTGCATTTCAGCCAGGTACATTTCAGCTCAAACTTGGACTAGAGCGTCTTAAAGCATTGTATGCACGAACAGAGGTATTTGTATGTAATGTCGAAGAAGCACGAGCTCTTACTGGAAAACAGCAAGCAAAACTTCCTGAGCTTTTAGAGACGATTCAAAAACATGGACCTGCCATAGTACTTATCACGGACGGCAAAGAAGGTGCGTACTTACTTTTTGAAAAAAAGATGTACTTCATGCCCCCATACCCAGATGAGAAACCACCTCTTGAGCGCACAGGCGCCGGCGACTCGTTTGCATCTACATTCGTCTCAGCGCTTGCGCTTGGTCTCTCCCCACTTGAGGCAATTAGATGGGCGCCAGTGAATTCTGCATCTGTTGTTCAATATGTCGGCGCACAAAAAGGACTTCTCACTCGCGAAGAGCTCGAACAATTCTTGAAAAGTGCCCCCGAAGAATACAAGTTGCGAGAGCTTGTATAAAGCATGAAGTACAGCTTAAACGACATACCGCATACCTTACAGAAAGATAGTCTGGCGCTTGTCTTCGATTTTGACGGAACTATTCACAAAAAACATCACAGAGGTACGCAAGTGCCATCCGTTATTTCTATTTTACGAAGCGAACATATCTTGCATGAAGGCTACTCACAAAAAGCGTATGCGTTCAAAGAGATATACCACAAAATAGAACAAGACCCTCATGTTCCTTTCGAAGCAAAGTCTGAGAAGATGCATGAGTGGTGGGAAAAGCACATAGAACTTCTCATAGAAAACAAGCTTACTCGTGCTCACATTCGCCAAGCTTCGTACCATGAAAACCTGATCATTCGAGAAGGAGTTGTGCAACTATTCAATTTTGCAAAAAAAGAAGACATCCCTATCATTATTTTTTCTGCCTCAGGAACCGGGATTGACTCTATTTACTTTTTTCTGGAACGACACAACATTGCGCATTCAAATGTACACATTGTTTCAAATAGACTTGAATACAAAGACGGTGTTATGACCAAAGTACTACCCCCAATCATTCACGCGCTCAACAAAAATGAAGCGGTGCTGGCACATTTTCCCGAAGTACAAGCCATGCTCCTTAAAAAGAAGACCGTGCTTCTTGTTGGGGATTCGATCAATGATCATGACATGGTCTCACACAAAAACCATATGCGTGTTATACGAGTTGGTCTATTGAATGAAATTGAAGATAACAAAAAAACTGAGCTCATGACCCACTTTCAAGGAGCATTCGATATTGTGATAGAAAGTGACGGGAGTCTAGAACCTGTCTACGAGCAAATCGTTCTTCTCAAATAAAACTTTTTGCCGCCTCGACAATATCTACCGTAGTTAGTTTATAATGTTTGAAAAGCTCATCTTGTGTTCCTGATTGCCCAAACTGATCGCGAATACCAACAAACTTTATTGGCACAGGGTTATTTTCTGCAAGAAACTCGGCTACAGCACTCCCCATTCCTCCTGCCACTTGATGCTCTTCTCCGGTCACTAATTTCCCAAACCTTCTTGCGTAGAAAAGAACTGAATCTTTATCTAAGGGCTTAATAGTGTGAAGATTGAGTACTGCGACTTCATAACCCTCTTCATCTAGCTTCTGTGCAGCAAGAATCGCATGGTACACCATCGTGCCGCAAGCAATAATACCTACTTTTTTCGTGCCTTCTTTCACTCCGGAGTCATACACACTGTAGGCTTTCCCTATCTCAAATGGAGTTTCTTTTGTGGTAAACACAGAGGTCTTTTCTCGGGCGAGCCGTATATACGCTGAGCCATTTTTGTTGGCAATCGCAAGCGTTGCCTTTCGCGCCTCTTCGGCATCACAGGGTACCACAACCGTCATTCGTGGGAGCACTCGCATAAGTGCAATGTCTTCGATAGCCTGATGCGTGCCTCCGTCTGGACCTACAGAGACTCCAGCATGAGCACCGACTATTTTTACATTGACGTCGTTGTAGCAAATAGTGGTGCGAATCTGCTCCCAATTGCGCCCTGGAGAAAACATCGCGTAGGAGGCCATAAAAGGAACTTTTCCCATGGAAGCCATGCCAGAGGCGACACCAGACATATTTTGTTCTGTGATGCCTACTTCAAAGAATCGATGCGGAAAAGCATCTTTGAAAGCAGTCATTTTCACAGAGTCGGTGAGATCTGCGCAAAGGGCCACAACAGAATCATGTATCTTTCCAGCCTCAAGTAGTCCATCGCCAAAACCCTGACGTATTGGAAGAGAGGTTTTAGAATCGAGATTAATAAACGAAGGTACCATACAAACAGTATATCATTCAAAAAATAAAACCTCGCCGTATCGGCGAGGTTTTATTGTAAAACAATGACTATAGATTTTTGTGTGCTTTATTTGCAACCACAAGTGCCGTAGCTGAAACCAAGATAGGAAGAAAGATAGGAAGAAGAAAACCGATAATTCCCTGGCTAGAACCAAAGATATCAGCCATTGTTGCCCCTGAAGATACAACCCGCGTAAGCTGAATAGCAAGAATAACAACAGATAAGATAATCACAGAAAGTGAAGAAACAAATCCTGCTTTTAAGATCATTTTATTGGCAACAGCTTTTCCTACTACAGCAAAACTAATCGAAAGCGGCAAAAGAATGTTCACCGCAAATACACTTAATTCAAAAATTAAGTAAAAAATTATACCTAAAAATAATTGCATAGTTATTACAGTATACACCAAGAGCCTACTTTAAAAGAAATTTTCCTATACCATACGAAATTATTCCAAAACAGAAAGCAATAAATCCGATACCCGCAATTGCGCCAACAAAAGAAATACCTTCGTTAAACCCTAATACCGTACTTACAAGCACGTATAGCCCCCATAAGGCAACTACCATCCCTCCAAAATACAAAACTCCACCAATAATTGTTTTTATCATGTGCATACACTATTCAGACAGGCTCTTTCGTAGCTCTTGTAGTGCCATCTCTCCTTGTTCTTTATTTGGGGGCATACCATGCCATTTATAGTCATTCTCAAACATCTTCACCCCTTTTCCCGGAGTCGTGTGTGCGATGATAACAGACGGCCTGTCAAACACTGCTTGGGCTTCCCCCACTGCCGCGATGATATCATGAAAGTTGTGCCCGTCTATCTCCTGCACATGCCAATTAAATGCCTGCCATTTATCTCGGAGCGGCTCAAGTGGCATCACATCCTCTGTATAGCCATCGATTTGAATATTGTTTCGATCCACTATCGCAACAATGTTTCGCAACTTCTCTTTTCCCGCATGGAGAACCGCTTCCCAGACCTGACCCTCATTGAGCTCACCGTCACCAAGCATTGTATAAAAAAAGAGTGGTGACTTGATGCCGTTGTCGAGCCTGTCGGCGAGCGCCATACCAATAGCCTGCGAAAGCCCTGACCCAAGCGGACCAGATGATGTTTCCAGTGCAGGAAAATACTCTCGGTGTGGATGTCCTTGGAGCTTTGTGCCAAATTTTCTTAACGTTTGCAACTCTTCTACCTTCAGGTATCCAGCATGTGCCATGGCGGCATACAAGACAGGACAGATATGACCGTTTGAGAGAATAAATCGATCGCGGTTTTTCCATGTAGGATTTTGTGGATCCTGATGCATGATATGGAAATAGAGCGCAGTAAAAATGTCTGCCATACCAAGAGGGCCTGCCGTGTGCCCGCTCCCCGCCTCTACCAGCATTTTTATAATAGACTGACGAATAGCGTTTGCTTTTTGTGTAAGCAATGCAACTTTTTCATCAGTGAGTGTTTGTATCATGTAGAGTATTGAACAATTTTTCTAACTCTTTCATTGTACCAATAGCGTCCCCTGATTCAAAGATATCACTTCCTACCACGAGCTTGTCTGCTCCTGCCCGCACCAGAGGTTCTACGGTTTCAAAACCCACTGCCCCGTCAACGGTCACCAGCATGTGGGGATACTTTTCTTTAATTGTTTTGATTCGCTCGAGCACCCTCTCATCAAAAGGCTCGTTTTGAAATCCGGGGTTAGCGATACCCATACACTGCACCGCATGCACTTGATGATCTTTGCCTAGAAGTGCAAAAAGTTGTTCCAGAGGCTGATCATTGTGTATCGCAAGCACTGATTCCATATCATAATGTTCAAGCGCGCGAAGTACTTTCAAAATTTCTTCTTCGCTAGCTGAGCCCACGTGTATCACCGCTCGCATCCCACCAAGCTCCATAACTTTTTCTACCACCGAAACAGGATCGGACACCATAAGATCAAATTCATAATTCACATCCTGCCAAAATGGAAGCTCGAGATCTTGCGGAGTAGCTTGCCATCCACCTTGCGCGTATGGCCATGTTTTTGAAGGCACAAACACCCCATCACAAAGATCTATTTGCACCCACGGAGCGTGTTTTGCCACTCGCGCGACTTTCTCTTCTACCTCCTTCCAGTCTTCGGGAAGTATCGCTGGGATAATGTGCATATCGTGTTTACGAAAGTTGTTCGTCTATTTTTTTAATTCGCCTTACATGACGTTCTTCTTGTGTAAAGTCTGTCTCCAAGAACATATCGACGGCCGCTTTTGCTTCATCAAACTGCATCATGCGAGCACCGAGGGAAAGGACGTTTGCATTGTTATGTTCACGCATGAGGCGCACTATGTCGAGGTTGCCTCCATAGTAGAGCCCTGCTCGAATGGCAGGAAAACGATTTGCAACAATCACTTCTCCTTGCCCTGATCCACCAAAAATGATCGCTCGTCCTTTTTCTACACCGTACGCAAGAAGCCCCTTAATGCCCGGAGTCACCGTATCTGGATAATCATCCACTTGAATATACTTTTCTGCGCCACAATCTTCTACATCATGCCCAATAGAGACAAGATAGTTTTGCACTTGCTCTTTGAGCTCAAACCCAGCATGATCCGACGCGAGAAAGATTTTCATGCGTTCATTATACTTGGTTTATAAAAAAATTCGAACAAGATAAAACCCCGATGCAGCGCATCGGGGTTTTGGAAGTTTGTAGCTTTTCTTCCAACTTGAGAGCTAATTCAGTAGCAGTTGTTAGGGTCTTTCCGGCGCCGCTTGAGCGCTACCCGGATTTTCTCGCTAGTCGTCCAAGGTCCACTGGGGGTATCCGTGTAGACTTCGATACAAAACCCCTGAACATTGAACTGCACGGTTTTGGCGGAACCATTGATACCGCTAGAGTATCCCACGAATTCGTAAATCTGCCCGTTGTAGTTGACGGTCTTGCCTTCTTCGTCAACTTCAATTGTCAGCGCGTCCGGGTTCATATAGCGCCTGAGAGGGGCCTTTTCGCCATCCGTACGCTTCTGTAAGTCCACGAGATTGCCAACGAGGTTTCTTACAAGTCTGGCGATGCTGCCGCCGTTAATTGCAATCACATTAAACGTCTTCATACGAGTCTCTCCGGGTTGAGTTCGGTTTGAAAGCCTATAATTTGCTTGACGTAATGCCAGCAGTCAATTACAGCCTTTCTCCCAAACTCAACTTGAACACTTTTAAAGAACTCCTGACCTATGTTATATAGCATATCATACTATATAACATATGTCAATAGATCTATTTCTCCCCTTTCAAAATAATCATTCGTTCAAATCCACCACGTTCTTCTTTCTTTTTCTTTCGCACTTCTTCGACATCTACATACTCAGGAAGTAATTTCAAAGCTTCAATAACTTCCATAATGTCAGCTAGCTCTTCTACATCCCCAGCAACTTCAAATTCCTCGAGCTCTTCTCGCAACTTTTTTATAAGTTCTACTTTGTACTCTTCTTGTGTAGCAACCCTCTTCTCGTACGCAACACCTTTTGTATCCAGAATTTCAGGAATTTTGTCTCGTACTAATTTGTTGTACTGTGCCATGAAAAGTTATATCGTCTTTCCGGTTTTCAGCACATGCTCCACAAGCGTGTACGTATACCCCATTTCATTGTCGTACCAGCCAAGGACTTTTACCAAGTTTCCTCCCACAACACGCGTCATTTCAAGGTCTGCAATAGAGGCATGGCTTTCTCCGAGAATGTCCGTAGATACGAGCGGATCATGCGTGACCGCAAATACTTTGTTCCACTTTTCACTCTTCGCCGCTTT
>JALHNF010000015.1:9423-13229 GCA_022843645.1 Minisyncoccota bacterium
CAACATCTACATCAAGTGCTTTCCACGGCAAAGCACTCGGATCTTTTTCTTGGAGAAATTGTACTGGTGCACCATCTACAAGAATTGACTTCGCATCATCTGAGACAGCAACAGAAAATCCGGGATTTCGATACACTGTGTCGTATTGCAACAAGTACGCGAGGTTGTGTACATCTCCTAAATCATTCACCGCTACAATTTCTATTTCGGGATTTTTGTGTGCAATTCTCAAAAATGCTCGGCCAATGCGACCAAAACCATTAATTCCTACTCGAATTTTTTTCATTGATATATTATACGTTCTCTTACAGATGTTTGCTATACTACCCTTATGTCAAAACAGTATTACACAACTATTGGCCTTGAAGTGCACGCGGAGCTCAAAACTGCATCAAAAATGTGGTGTGGGTGCAAAAATGACCCTGATGCCAAAGAGCCCAATAGTCACATATGCCCTGTGTGTACTGCCCAACCAGGGAGCCTGCCTGTTGCAAATAAAGAAGCAGTCAAAAAAGTCATTCAAGTAGGCGTTGCAATTGGAGGAACTATTCCTGACTTTACTGAGTTTGACCGTAAGAACTATTTCTACCCAGACATTCCAAAAGGCTATCAGATAAGCCAGTACAAGTACCCGCTTGTATCAGGTGGTGAACTTGCTGGAGTAAAAATTACTCGTGTGCACCTTGAAGAAGACACTGCGAAGTCCTCTCACGGCACAGGTGCGTCGCTTGTCGACTTCAATCGAGCAGGAGTGCCACTCATGGAGCTTGTCACAGAGCCGGTGGTGAAAGATGCAAAAATGGCAGGAGCATTTGCGCGCGAGCTCCAGCTTCTATTGCGGACATTGAAAGTTTCCGACGCAAACATGGAACAAGGGCAAATGCGAGTCGAAGTAAACATTTCTGTATCAGAAGATCCGAACAAACCACAGTCAAAATATGTTGAAGTAAAAAATATTGCCTCATTCAAAGCAGTTGAGAAAGCAATCGAGTACGAAATAGAACGTCAGATTAAAATGATTGAAGATGGTACTCCTTTTGTTAAAGAAACTCGCGGATGGGACGATGCGACTGGCACAACGTTCAGCCAGCGCAAAAAAGAAACAGCTGAAGAGTACCGCTACTTCCCCGATCCAGATCTGCCAAAACTATACATTTCAAAGATTCCAGAATTAAACACCGACCTCATACGAAGTGAGCTTCCAGAACTGCCGTGGCAAAAACGAGCACGCCTCAAAGCGCTTGGGCTCAAAGAAGAAACCGTTGAGTTTCTCGTACAAGACGAAACATATGGCAGTCTGTTCGATACCATCACTGGCATTTCAAACAAAAAGGCAATGCTTGTTACAGCCGCAAACTACCTTACCGTCGACATTCCCGGCCTTTTACAAAAAAGTGGCGGCGTCATTCCTTCTGCTGAGCTTCTTACAGAACTTTTCATCATGACAGACGAGGGTGTGCTTTCGAGTCGCGGTACCAAAGACATTCTTGCGATGCTTGTTGAAGGAACACAAGAGTCTCCAAAGGTTCTTGCCGAAAAGCATGGCCTTATTCAAAAAAATGACCCAGAAGCGCTTCGAGCGATTGTGCGAGAGATTGTATCTGCAAATCCAAAACAAGTACTCGAGTGGAAATCAGGAAAAGAAAGTATCCTCATGTTTTTTGTTGGCCAGTGCATGAAAGCATCAAAAGGCTCAGGCAACCCTGGCCTTTTCCAAGAATTACTCAAGGAAGAGCTTTTGAAATAAAACAAAACCCCTCGTACGAGGGGTTTTGTTTTATACTACAAACCGATTGATGTTGTACAAGTCTTCTTCGTCTGCGTTTTCTTCTTTTCTCACCTCATCTTTTGATCTGTCATCAACTAAATTTTCTTGAGCATCAAGGCTTTCAGTGCGGACAGGGTGTTCTTCGGTAAATGCGCTATCTGGAATAGCGGCCTCAAGCGCTGTTGCTGCTGGAGGAACAAATGAAAGTACGCCAGTATTTTCAAACGCTGGTACTAGAGAAGGGGCATCGCTCGGTACCACTGGGTGCTCAAGCGGTGTAGTGATATCTGTCTGTGGAGCTACACTTGCAAGGGGCGCAGGTGTTATTGGTGTTTGGGTAAGTATCTCTTTTGGATTTACACGATCAAGAACTTCTCGCATATGCGACTTTGCCATTGGTGTTCCTTTTTTAATATGATCAAGGATCGCTTGCAACTCTTCATACGAAAAGAAGTCTATTGATATCTTTCCCCCCACTTCACGTTTTTCAATATGCACTCGTGTACCAAGCGTCTCAGCCAGAGAGCCTTCTATTTCTGCGATGTCTGGATCAAAAAATCTGTCTTTCTTGCGAACTTTGTCGTACGCAATACGCCGCGCAATTCCTTCCGCTTCACGCACGGTCATCTTTCGCAAAAGCATTTCTTTAAAAAGAGTCAGCTGCTCTTCTGGGCGGTCCATAAGCATCATAAGCGGCCGCGTGTGCCCTTCGGATATTTTTCCAGCGGAGAGTGCATTTAAAATGTCTTCCGGAAGCGCAAGAAGGCGGAGCGTGTTTGAAACATACTCGCGACTCTTCCCCATCTTTTGCCCAATCTCGCCATGTTTCAAGCTAAACTCAGAGGCAAGCTGCGCAAATGCTTTTGCGCGGTCAACAGGGTTGAGATCTTCGCGCTGTAAATTTTCGAGAATTGCAAGCTCGAGCTTTGCTTTTGAGTCGTCTCCAACACGAATAATGACCGGCACCTGTGTGAGTTGTGCCAGCTTTGATGCACGCAAGCGGCGCTCCCCTGCAATGAGCTCGTATGTCACGTTTAAACTTCCATCTTCATTCCAATTCTCAATCCGAGAGACCACAAGCGGCTGCAAGATGCCATATTGCTTAATAGACTCTGAAAGTTCTTTGAGTGCCTGCTCATCAAACTCTCGGCGAGGTTGGTATGGATTTGGAACAATTTTCTCAACATCAACCCAAAAAATTGCGTTCTGATATGGATGTGGTGTGTGTGTTGGTGGCATAGCGTTCTTTCGTTACCAACAATTTTATCACAAACAAAAAAAGTATGCGTGTACTTTTTTTGTTTGTATGTTTTTTGTGCCGGAGGAGAGACTTGAACTCTCATGGGTCACCCCGCTTGCTCCTAAGGCAAGTGCGTCTACCAATTTCGCCACCCCGGCATGTTATTATTTTTAACACAAAATCTCTCTAAATACGTTCGTGTATACCTTGCCGGCAAGTGAGCTGTTAGTCTTATTTGACCAATTTCGCCACCCCGGCATGTCCCCCGATTTTAATTGAAAATCACAAAAAAGTACATCCTCACAATAATCCCTCTATCACCTTCGCAAAAAGCTCTCCGTCGTGGCGAATGAAGCTCCGTGTATTTGCAATACTGTCAGCTTTTTGATGGAGAACGAGATTTTGCGACATGAGCTGCGCGCGAATCACTTTACGATTAGTAGGAAGGTCGTCCGCCACAAGCACACCATCTCCTTCTTGCAACTGATACATTTCTACTTGCTGAGATGAAGGTGCTAATGTATTCACAAGCACCGCATCAACTGCCCGGCCAAGATGTTTTTCTATATCTTCGACATACGTTTGTGCAGTCCAGTAGAGCGTGTGTCCTTTTTTGTTTGTCATGTTTACCGGAAAGACAAGCTTTGCTCGTGTTTCTTTGAGAGTCTCCACCATACCTTGAACTGCAATATTGGGAAGCACAGAGCAGTAGTAGTTTCCTGGTCCTACAATAACAATATCTGCTTCGAGGATAGCTGTTCGTGCACGGCTATTCAAAACCACGTCCCCAGTATAGTA
>JALHNF010000016.1 GCA_022843645.1 Minisyncoccota bacterium
TTTGTCTCCAAGATCATGTGTATCATCTATGTCTGTGTACACAACATCAATTATTTGTTTTGACCTATTTGTAAGCGTTGATCGTATTTCCATAGTACAAATTCTAGCACTGTTTATAACAAGAAGGGCACGAGTGGTACAATTAAATTCTAAAGCAGAATAGTTTGATGATTTTGAGAGCAAATATCCTTGTACCTACTGCGTCAAGTCGTTAAACTCAAATAAAAAACACGCTAACGAAAAGTATGTCTTTCGTTAGCGTGTAGAGAGTTGATGAGCTAAAGCACAACTATAGGATCCAACGGATTAATTCTTATCACCTGGTCGAAACCATCAGAATCTATCTCTGTCGCAAATTGATGAAACAGTCCGTGGTCGCGAGACGGCGTACTTTCAGTAAAGAAGAGCGTCCCTTTAGGATGCGAGCCTTTCATCTCACTCGCTTTCGCTGTTAGTGGTTTCTTCCAGAACCACTCATTGACCAGCTCAACGGGTGTCGTAAAATACAACGCAACAACTTTCGACGCTCCATATTCACGTAACTTTGCTACTAGACGCCGCCTCTCAGAACTTCTGCCAGTCCAACAATCAAGGACAAGTTTGAGATTTGTTTGGGTCGACAACTTGCGACGGAGTAAGCGCAAAAGAACCGCGATAACGATAGAAAAGCTTTGTTCGTAAAGACCAAGATGAACTGAGCCAAAAAGTCGCATTAATATTTCATCACGACTAATAGGCGATATCCCGACTTGGTCAGCTAGTATCTTTTTTAGGTACTCACTTTTACCAGATCCTCGTGGGCCGACTAACAAAAAAACTACATTATTGTTTTCCATGGCTTGATGGCCTTGGCGTTGAGGGACAACCTACTGTACGATACTCACATGACTGAGTCAAGCTGTTGCTCGATCATATATTAGCTGGAAGCGGCAAGCACCATACCTACCATGGTATAATTTACAAATGCAAAAAGAAATCACGAGGCAAGCATTCGTAAACGCAGGGCTCACAGCCCTCTATATTGCATTTGTTGCTTCATTTCTTTTTTACGTGCCACCGATCTTTCTTGGCAACAAGCCCGACACGGTATTTGCGCCGATTGTGATGCTCATGCTTTTTGTATTCTCTGCAGCAATAACAGCGTCACTTATGCTCGGAAAGCCAATACTCTGGTACATAGACGGAAAGAAAAGAGAGGCGGTGCAACTACTCTTTTCTACCCTCCTCTTTTTCTTTTGCATTATACTTCTTGCTTTCACGGTATCTATATTAGCGAGTAGATAAAGTATCCATTGAGTAAGCCTTTACAAAAAATCTCAGCGTACTCACACGCATATGCCTGCACAAAAAACTTTTTATCACATTGCGGCCAACAACCTTGTTGCGTCGCTTGCAAACGGACTCGTTTGGTTTGGGCTTACTTTTTGTATATTTTTGCAGACAGAGTCCGTACTTGCAACATCGCTTCTTGCAGGAACATTTGCCATTGCAAATACCCTCTCGGCATTTCTATTTGGCAAAATAGTTGACCACAACTTTAAAAAGAGAGTGCTTCTCTTTTCAAGCATTATTTCTCTGCTATGTTTTGTGCTTGCATACGGAATGTTCATAGGCTACTCACTTGCTACCCTTTCGAGCATACAGTCATATCCACTTTGGATAATGATTGCCGTTTCCCTTGTTGGCGTGGTTGCCGGAAATATGAGAAATATTGCCCTTACCACAATTGTAAGTATTTTATTTCCCAAACAAGAAGATAGGGCAAAAGCAAATGGTGTGGTAGGAACAATAAACGGAGTATCATTTATGCTCACTTCAATTATAAGCGGGCTTATTATCGGATTTCTCGGTGTTGAAGCCATGTTCTTTGTAAGTATTGTCGCGACACTTCTTGTCCTCATACACACAGCAAGTATACATTTTGAGCAAGACAGAAAAAGCGAATCTCAAAAAGAGACTGCGGGCCATGAAAGCAACCTTTCTACAATACAATACATAACCCAAAGAAAAGGTTTCTGGACACTTATCTTCTTCACAACATTCAACAACTTCCTCGGAGGGGTGTTTATGGCACTTATGGACGCTTATGGCCTTTCTCTTGTTTCGGTAAGTGCATGGGGCGTACTTCTTGGAGTTGTCAGCCTTGCGTTTATTTGTGGAGGCCTTATTGTTGCTCGTTTCGGCCTCGGCAAAAACCCTCTGCGCACAATGCTTTTAGTGAATATCATCATTTGGATATCTGTGATTGTTTTCCCGATACAGCCGTCGGTGATCCTTCTTTTATGTGGTATGTGGACATGGATGATGCTTGCGCCAATCGTAGAAGCTTCAGAGCAAACAGTGATACAAAAAATAGTCCCAATAGAGCGACAAGGGCGCGTGGTCGGGCTTGCACAAAGTATCGAGTTTTCGGCTACACCATTCACAGCGTTTATCATAGGGCCTTTAGCACAGTTTTTCTTTGTACCACTTATGACAAACGGCGCCGGCGCAACACTTATTGGGTCTTGGTTTGGAACAGGGCTCAATAGAGGAATAGCGATTATTTTTATACTTGCGGGAATTATCGGGCTTGTCACAGCGCTTTTGGCCTTTAAGTCTCGATCTTATAAAAGTCTTTCTGAGGAATACGCCAGATGAAGTGTGTATAATCAGCGACACCCAGTTTCTTGATGTTAAAATATACAGATAAGCACTATGGCAGAACTGAAGACACGAGTTACAAATAAAAGCGTTGCGGCATTTATTAAAACTGTCGAAGACAAAGTTAAACGCTCAGACAGCGAAGTCCTTGTAAAGCTTTTTGAAAAAGTAACAAAAGAAAAAGCAAAATTGTGGGGTACAAGCATGATCGGATTTGGTATGTATCACTATGAGTCAACAAAAAGTGCTCAAAAAGGAGACTGGCCACTAACCGCCTTTTCGCCTCGCAAACAAAACCTCACCATATACCTCATGTGCGGCTGTAAAGAATACACTGATCTCTTGGCAAAACTTGGCAAGCACAAAACAAGTGGCTCATGTGTGTACATTAAAAAACTTGCTGATGTAGACATAGGTGTACTAGAGCAGATCATCAAGAGATCTTTTGCTGACATGAAGCGAAAGTATTTAAAAAAGTAGCACGTGAGAATTACGTATGCCTAAAGTTGTATATACCGAAAAAGCAATTGTAGAAATATTTCCTCAGAAAGGCGGCTGGACGTTTGTACGAGTCCCTGTGAAATACTCTCACATGTTTCAAGATATCGCCTCAAAAGAACGTGGCCTTGTGGCTATTACCGCATGTGTAGGCAAAGAAACATGGAATACTTCTCTCCTTCCTATGGGAGACAAAACACATTTCATTGCCCTACCAGCAAAGGTGCGCGCAAAAGAAAAGATCTTAGCTGGACAAAAAGTCACTGTATCGTTTTTTCTTAGAAATCGCTGGTGACACTTACCTCTTGTAAGTCTCGAACAAACGGGATGATAAGACATGCAATGAGTCTCTTATTGGTGTAATCTAAGGAATATGGAAAGAAACATCATTGAAGCACTCAGCCACCGCTATGCAGTGCAAGTATTTGACACACAAAAAAAGATCCCTGAAGAGCACCTCCGCCTCATACTCGAAAGCGCACGCCTGAGCCCAAGCTCTCTTGGCCTTGAGCCATGGAAATTTCTTGTTGTTCAAGACACAGATCTCCGCACACGTCTTCGTGAAGTGTCTTTTAATCAGGCAAAAGTGACAGATGCATCGGAGCTCATCATCATCTGCTACCGCACTGACCATGAACACATGCTGCAAGAACGCCTCGCAAGAACTGCTGAGACTCAACACCAGCCAATCGAAATGCTGGCAGGGCTACGAAGTGTTATCGAGAACGGTATTAAAGAAAAAGTAGAGGCTGGCACATACGCACAATGGGCAAAAGCACAAACGTACATTCCTCTTGGCATCATGATAGAGACAGCATCGCTTCTTGGTATTGATACCGGGCCTATGGAAGGTTTTGCCCCTCAGGCAGTCTCGGACATTTTGCACCTAGAAGAAAAACATCTTGCGCCAGCAACCATGCTTGCGCTTGGGTACCGTGGTGATGATCCATCGGCGCAGCGACCGAAAACGAGACGCGCAAGCGAAGATGTGATTGAGTATCTCTAAAACGTACATAGACTAAACAATAAATGTAAGGTAGAGTGTGTAATACTATGGCAGCCGGAGAATCAATACTCCGCTTTGAAGAAGTATCTTTTGAATATGGACCTAAAAAACCAATATTGAAAGAAGTAAATTTTTCAATTAGACGCGGAACAAAGACAACGATCATGGGTCAGAATGGCGCTGGAAAAAGCACCCTTTTTCAGCTTATTTTAGGCGACCTCAAAGCAACCGAAGGCACGATCAATAAAAATAAAGATCTCTCTATTGCTATTTCTCGCCAAGTGATTCCTCGAGAATATCTTGAACTCACGGTTCGAGACTTTTTCCAAAAAAGTTTTGATAAAAAAGTATACGCAATCGATCCAATGATCGAAAAGGCACTTGAAGTGGTAAACCTTCATGCTCCATTTGAACGTCTCATAAAAACATTTTCAGGTGGCCAACAAGCAAGGCTCCTACTTGCCTCTGCCCTCATTCAAGACCCTGACATTCTTCTTCTTGATGAGCCGACAAACAATCTCGACAAAACAGGTATTGAGCACCTAACTGACTTTCTCATCAAGTACGACAAAACATGTATTGTGATTTCTCACGATGCAGAATTTCTCAACGCATTCACCGATGGAGTCTTGTATCTCGATGTGCATACAAAAAAGATCGAGCAATATTCTGGCAATTACCACACCGTAGTTAAAGAAATTGCTGCTCGAATAGAACGAGAAAACAGAAAAAATGCGCAACTTGCAAAAGAAATGCAAGCCAACAAAGACAAGATGAACTACTTTGCCATGAAAGGCGGCCAGATGCGTCTTGTGGCAAAAAAAATGCGTGACAAGGTTGCTGAAATGGAAGAAGAGATCGTTGATGTACGGAAAGAAGACAAGCCAATTAGACCTTTTTCTATTCCCTGCCAAGAAGACATCTCTGGTGAAATTATTTCTATTTCGTCTTTAACCGTTATCAAAAACCACAAACCAACACAAAAGAGTATCGTACGCGAACTACGAAAAAACCAACATCTCCAGCTTACTGGTCCAAATGGTATTGGAAAGACAACTCTCTTAGAGTCAATCGCAAATGGTACTGCGCAGGGAGTAAAAATAAACAAGGACATACATATCGGATACTATCGACAAGACTTTTCTAATCTTAACTTTGAGCAAACCGCGCGTGAGTGTTTGCTTGAGGCAATGCAGGAACAAAATGAGCAAGCGATGCGTGGTCTTGCGGCCGGGTTTCAAATTACGGGAGACATTATTAATACGAAAATCAAAGACTTATCGGAGGGGCAAAAAGGTCTTGTTGCATTTGCACGGCTTGTGCTTCAAAAACCAGGGCTCCTTATTCTCGACGAACCCACAAACCACATCAACTTTCGCCACATTCCCGTAATCGCAAAAGCCCTCGACTCATACCAAGGCGCGATGATACTCGTGAGCCACGTACCAGAATTTGTACATCAAATTCGTATTGACGATATCTTGGATTTGGAGAAGTAATTAAAACAAAGTTTCAAGCCAAAGTTCAGGAAACGCGCTTTTTGAAAGATGTTGGTAGGCAATAAGGAGTGCCTCTAAATTTTTTGACGAAAAGCTTTTATTCTTTGCCAAAGCATCGAGTGTGTCTGTATACGTAGGCCCGTACTCACTCTCGAATTGTTTCTTGAGAGAGCCATCTATACGTAGCCGAAGTGCGTTACGAATAAGCGCAAGTGATTCTTGGAAAAAGAGATGCGCAGAGATTGATTGAGTACGAACACGCTCAATCACCGCACGGCCATTCTTCTCGTCTTGCTCGACATATGCGGTCACAAAATCGATAATCAAAGACTCCTGAGGGGCGCCAGTTACTTTTTCCACTTCACTTCGAACAATCTTTTTGTCATTCGACACAAGAAACGCTTTTTCGAGCACAGAAAAAGTATCTCGATACGAGCCATTACCAAGAAGTGCAACAAGGCGAGCAGCGTTCTTCTCTATTTCATACCCTTCTTTTTTTGCAACACGAAGCACTACCTCTTCTAATACTTGCTCAGTCGGATTTTTGAATGCATACACTTGGCACCGAGAAAGAATCGTTTCTGGAACTTTTTCTGGATCAGTTGTCGCAAGGATAAAAATGGCATGGGCTGGCGGCTCTTCGAGCGTCTTTAAAAGCGCATTGAATGCTTCTTTTGTGAGCATGTGCACTTCGTCGATGATATAGACTTTGTATTTTGAAAAATATGGTAATGTCCGTACCCCTTCACGTAAAGTTCGAATGTCATCGATTCCTCTATTTGAAGCCGCATCTATTTCATATACATCAGCCTGGTCTGTCTCTAAGGCATGTGCAAAAATACGAGCGACAGATGTCTTTCCTGTTCCGCGGCCTCCGCAAAAAAGATAGGCATGAGATACTGTGTTTGTAGTAATTGCTTTCTCTAAGAGCGGAACAATATGTTCCTGTCCGATTACATCTTTAAATGCTCCTGGTCGATATGTACGATAGAGTGCTTGATACATACGAGTATTTTACACTGTTTTACTGCCCAGGAAAGCCTTGATCTCCTCTTCGATTTCCAGAGAATTTTCTTTTTCCATTAGGCGTACCCGAAGTTCTTTTGCCCCATCAAACCCATGCACATACGCTTTGTAATGCTTCTTCATAATAGCGAAGCTTTTTATATCTCCAAGTTTCTCTTCAAACAAGCGTGTGTGTTCAAGAAGCACTCGAAAATTTTCTTCAAGAGGAATGCTCTCACGTGTTATACGCTCATCAAATAGCCATGGATTGCCAAAGATCGCTCGTCCAAGCATTACACCATCACAACCTGTTTTTAAAGCAAGCTCTCTCGCATGAGACACAGAGAGCACATCTCCATTTCCTAAAAGCGGCATCACTTCATTATGTAACGCTTTATTTTTTTCTCGAACAAACGCAACAATCTCAGGCATTATTTCCCAATGTGCGGGCACAAGTGACATTTCTTTGCGTGTGCGCAAGTGGACCGTAAGTGCAGATGGTTTCATCTCTAAAATATAGGGAAACCACTCTTTCCACTCTACCTTGTTGTACCCAATACGAGTTTTCACAGACACAGGAAGCCCGCTCCCTTCTTGCGCAGCTTTTATAATGTCTTGTGCTTTCCGTGGGTTTTTTATCATCGCAGCACCAGCACCTTGCTTCTCAATGCTTTTGTCTGGACAACCCATATTGATGTCTATGCCTGCAAAACCTCTTTCAGCACAGAGCTTAGATGCTTTGAACATGTTCTCTGGATTAGACCCGAAAAGCTGGGCGACTATCGGTTGTTCTTCTTTGGTAAACTCTAAGTCTCGCAACAATACCTCTCGCCCGGGACTACATAGCCCATCAGCAGAGACAAACTCGGTCCAAAACACATGCGGCCCTCCACCCTCCTTACCGTGACGACTGTATTTTGCGATCATCTCTCGAAACGCGCAGTCTGTTACATCAGCCATTGGGGCCAGTACAAAAAATGGTCGAGGGAGTTTCTGCCAAAAAGATTCTTGCATAGACTAGTTTCTATTTTTATATATCACTTTTTGAGGAATATAGGAAATCACGTACTCGACTGTGCCCGCTTCTGCCTTTTGTTGTAGGCCTTTTGCAAGCGCAAGTTCTAATTCAAATACCTGCGTCTGTATTTTACCGTCATCACGAAAACGAAATTGGAGCGGCACACCGCCTGCAGTGTGTACAAAAAAGTCAAAAAAGCCAAGTGGGTGAAGCTGTAGTTCAGTAATAGTGAAGCCTTTGTCTTGCAAAAAAGTGTGGACATACAAGAGAGACTCCGTTGTTAATGGTTTGAAAAGTGGCGTGTCGAATGCGACAGCGACAGATGTTGACGTTGCCCCTCGCCTTGTGAATTCAGCAACATCTCCTGTGATCTTTTCTATATTCATACCATCTGAAATAGTGAATGGAATATTTCCATTTGTGAGCGCGACACACCCAGATACCGTACAATATGCACGCTTTTGTGCATGCTCAGTCACTTGTATCTGAAGATTTGAGAAACCCCGTCTCTCTAGCACAATAGAGTCTAGAGCGGGAAATGTGTGTTCTAGTTTTTCGATAAGCGACTTTGTAGGAAGAGTGATCATGCTGTCATATGGGATCAAAGAAGCAATGTTTCCTTCCAAAAACTTTATGGTCGCGATGTGAATATGTTCAGACGGAGTAATATTTCCGCCAGATACTGTCACGGTTCTAATCTTGAACAAAGGTGCGTGTGCGAACACAATACACAGAGCAAGAAAAAGTCCTGCCCAAACAATGTATTGATACACCTGAAAGAGGCTATACACTCGAGGTATAGAGCTTTTTTTCTGTATGGGAGAGCGGGTGTCGTATCCCCGGTCCATACTTAGTTTTTAATATGCGTTTCTCCACCCATATACGGGCGAAGAACTTCAGGGATTCGTACGCTGCCGTCAGCCTCTTGATAATTTTCAACGAGCGAGACGAGGATGCGTGGTGTGGGAATGGCAGTACAGTTAAGCGAGTGTGCGAAGCGCAATGTGCCATCTTTGTCTTTATAGCGAATGTTCCCTCTTCTAGTCTGAAAGTCGTGGAAGTATGATGCAGACGAGATTTCTCGATACCGCTCTTCTTTTGGTACCCAAAGCTCGATGTCATATTTCTTCACCTGCCCCTGCCCAAGGTCCCCTCCGCAGTTGACCACTGTGTGATATGGGATGCCGAGTGACTCAATAAACTCTTCTGTGTTTCTGTTGATCTCCTCATGAAGTGCCACACTCGTTGTGTGGTCTGCCTCACATAAGACGACTTGTTCCCACTTATAAAATTCATGTACACGAATAAGACCTTTCACATCTTTACTATGACTTCCCGCTTCACGCCTATAGCATGGAGAAAATCCAAGATACTTGATTGGAAATGTGGCCGCGTCAAGCACTTCATCTGCATGGAGTCCCATGACAGGCACTTCAGCAGTCCCTGCGAGGTAGTCTCCGTCTTGTGTTTTGTATAGGTCGTCTTCACCTTGAGGCAGGTACCCAGTGCCCATGAAAATTTGCTTTCGCGCGAGAATAGGAGGAATGACAGGGGTGAACCCTCGTTGCGACCAGAATGAAAGCGCGTAATTCCAAATCGCAAAAGAAAGTTGTACGCCTTTGCCTGTGAGGAAGTATCCTCGGAAGCCGTGCACTTTCGTTCCCCGCTCGAAATCTACCATTTTGAGTTGCGTCATGAGCTCGACATGGTCTTTTGCAGGAAACGTAAATTCTTGTATGTCACCCCACTTTTTGACCTCAACATTATCCACGTCGCTCTCCCCCTCCGGAACCGACATGTCGGGAATATTCGGCACTGAGAGCATGAGTGTCTGCCACTCTTTCATTTTGTCACGCAGCTCTTCCTCTTTTGCTTTTAACGTTTCTTTGAGTACACGAACTTGGTCTATAAACGTTGCACGTACGGTTTGATCGGTTGCAGTAGAGACAGCATCTGAAAGTCTGTTTTGCTCACTTCGAAGTTGCTCGACGGTGCTTAAAAGTACGAGCCGTTCTTTGTCCACCACAAGCAACTGGTCGACATCAAAAGAAAGATGCTTTTTGCGAGCCGCTTCTTTGATAATATCCTTGTTTTCTCGAATAAATTTGATGTCTAACATAGACGTAGAATATCTTTATATTGTATCAAAATGGTACAATGAAGACCAATGCAGAGGATTCATGCCATTTCAAGCAACCTTTTTCCTTCATTTCTAGCTCCACTGCTAGAAATTCCAGAACCACCTAAGACTATTTTTTATGAAGGCGTACTTCCAGAGAGACATAAAGATACAAAAGTGATTGCTGTTGTTGGCTCACGCAGACACACTCGTTACGGCAAAGAGGTGACGCAAAAACTTGTGTCTTTTTTAGCGCCATATCCGTGCGTGATTGTCTCTGGTCTTGCACTTGGAATCGACAGTATTGCTCACAAAATAGCACTTGAGGTAAAGCTCCCGACAATTGCGGTGCCAGGCTCAGGAATTGCATACAAAAATATATACCCAAGCCTACACAAACAGCTCGCAAAAGATATTCTTTCTTCTGGCGGAGCCCTTGTGTCAGAGTTTACTCCAGAGACAAAGGCTGCCCCGTGGACATTTCCTCAGAGAAACAGAATCATGGCAGGGCTCTGCGATGCAGTACTCGTGGTAGAGGCAGAGGAAAAGTCAGGCACATTGATCACAGCACGACTTGCACTTGAGTACAATAAAACAGTGCTTGCTGTTCCGGGGAATATAGATTCCCCTACCTCCTCCGGAACCAATTGGCTCATACGGCAGGGCGCAACACCTATCACCAAAGGTGAAGATATTCTTGATGCACTTAACATACCAATAAAAGGAGGGGCTGGCACGCAAGAGTTACCGTTTGTTGACTTGTCTGAAGAAGAAAAGGTGCTCCTCCTACTCCTTCGTGAGCCGCAATCTAAAGACGTACTTATTCGAGAAAGCGGCATGGAGGCAAGTAAAGCGCTCATCACACTCACCTCACTTGAGCTGAAAGACCTCATCAAAGAAGAAATGAGTGTGTACAAGAGAATTGTATAAAAAGCGAAACCGCGAGCATCCATGCCCGCGGCTTTTCAGTAGCTTCCTCCGGAAGTTAGTTTGTGTGCTCTAGGACCGCCATAATGAACCTTGCGACCAGCAAGATCATACATGACTAGCGAACCAAAATCTGACCTTTGAGAACAAAGAAAGTTTGGTCCACCCTCTAGATAAAGCTGTGCTGAGACCAAAAACACTCGCGAAACAACAGCGATCAATGCCTGACAATTCACCAAGCTAATAATGCGAGGGATTTCATCTTGCACTCGAACAAGAGCATGATCGGTCTCGCATCCGCCAAGGAATGGGTTATCATGATGCTGGACCACTCGAGGTAGTTGGACTGTCACCTCTCGCACAACTGAGGACCTTCCTGAAGCCATTGTCCAAATGGTAAGACAAGAGAGCTCACCACTCTCAGCCAAAAGACGAGCTATACGCGCAGCATCAGTATCAGCCATCTCAGTCGGCGCGGCAGCCCACATCGGGACACACAGGACTAATTTTTGCATTTTCTTCCCCTCACCGTTAAAGAACCTTTCATAGAAATACTCCTTTCTTAGGGCAAAGTCAATAAGTCATGCAAGTATATAAAACCTACTCAATCAAACCGTTTTGCAACAGAAAGCGGTGTGTTGACTTACGAATGAAACCCACTCCCCCGTGCTTCATGTAGGTAGCGCCTATAAGAGCTATCGATAGTGCTCCGAGCGAATTGACGATCAAATCCCACATCGTATCGAGCAAGCCACTTTTTTGCATATTGAGTCCAAATATTTGATCCATTGCAAACTCAAATACTTCCCACAAAGCACCGAGCGCCATAGCAACACAGAAAATAATGAACCCGTGTATCTTTGAAGACGTATCTATTTTCGCCCGCTTGACCTGTATGTAGAGCCACAAAAATGCAATGTACCCAAGCATAAAACCTGATGCCAAGTGAAGTACTGCGTCCCACCAAAAAAATCGTTCATACACATCTCCTATCTCACCCAAAAACACAGAAAGAAATACAAAAAGCGCTATTGCAAAATCAAACTCAATTGGCAAGACCGTCTTAAACTTATACTCAATAAATTCAGGGATAAACGAAAGAATATACGCAAGTATCGCCAAGAAAAATGACTGCCACGAAAAGAGAAAAAGTGCCCACAGCGCTGTGCCCAAAATGACCACGCGCAATATCCAGAGCAAAAGATGCATAACCGACTCATCACTTTTTATTTCTTTGAAAAGACTTAGCATGACTTATTATCTGCCGTAAACACTACATACATAGTAGCATCAAATAAAAAACCCCGAAGCACAACATGTGTTCGGAATTTTACTTTGGAGAGCAGCGCTGCTGCTCTCCCCTATTTACCAAGTTCGCCTTAGAAGACGAACTTGACCGCAAGTTGGATATCTCGTCGGTCTCCGATGCCAAACACTTCGATACCGAAATGTACATCAGAGGAGCCCTTCTTCAGCCACACTTGTGGCTGATACGCATCGGGAATCCCTTGCCGAAACCGGTAAAAACCAGTTGAGTACAGGGAAATGCCCCGACCAAGCTCCCAATCTCTGGTGAGCCAAACCAGCTTCAACTGAGGCTTGTCGCCAAATCCGCTCCATACCCCGGGATACGCGGTGACCCGGAATACCTTGAGTCCAGGAATATCGAACCTCCTCCCGATCCCGAGCTTGAGCGTCTCCCCAGCATTGTTTGCGGAGACTTCAGCTCCCAGAAACATGCCATCGCTAATATTGCAGTCTACGACATTATTTGTGAAAAATTGCTGACGCTCGTAGAGGTCAATGAAGCTCAAACCTCCACACCTCTTTTGCTTCCAGAAATACTCTGGGGTGATGGTAACGCCGCGATTGGCATGGTGCAAGACCTGGATGTTGCTGCCATTGCTAGCAAGGGTGGTGGCTGACAAAAGAACTACGGTGAAGAAAA
>JALHNF010000017.1 GCA_022843645.1 Minisyncoccota bacterium
TCAACGTATGTGATAGGTGTGCCTTTGTACTCTGTACCAAAATGGTTTCGAATGATTTCTTGTAAATATCGGACTACAAGAACAATTTCGGAAATATGTTCAAGTGGCGTTGCATCGAGTTTGTGCTCAATGAGATTTTTGCCTCGCACGGTGAGCATCGATTTTGGAATATCCTTCGTAAGTTCCCCCATGCGAGTCTCTTTTCCTGCAGCCAAAATCACCAGTTTCATATAAAAATAGTATCATGATTTTCGCAACGCCAAGTTCAAAGGCTTAAAGCAAAAGAAGTGCTTAGTATCACAAGCTCTAAACACTAAGTCTTGCGAGACGCAAAGACAAACACAACGCCGGTACTCCACGGGCTGTTGGGGAGACCTTTGTCGTGGCCGAGCCACAGCTCAGCATCCTCGCGGTCCAGGATCCAGACGAGCTCGCTACCATCCGCGCTAAATAGTGGCTTCATAGCAATTCTATAGTCTGAACTTACAGGTTGATCTTTAAAAGCAAGTCGCATTTCGGGACCAACATGTGGGTCGCACAAGTCAAGTCCTAATTCATCCGCTGTTGCACATATTTGGGCGAGTGTGACGCCGTTTGAAAAGCCAAGATCTGCAACCGAGAATGAGACAAGATCAACTGATTCTTTCTTTTTTAGAGGCGTGAGTGTGAGGAGCATATTATCTTTTGTCCAATCAGCTATTTGCATTCCTTGTGTAGCCAGGGCTTTTAAATATTCATCGTTTGTACGAGTGGAAAGCTCGACCGTGCGACGGAAGACTTTGTTTTCTAAGATTTGTTTGTACACATGTTCGCAACCAGTAGGCAATACCTGATGTACATCTACAGACCATGGTCCGATGTAGGCTTTGGTTTCAGATGATATTTCTTGTATGTTGGTTGCTATTTGATTTGGATCAACTGTAATTCCCTCTTTCAAAAAAAGTAATTTTGCAATCTCCCCTTTCGGCGTTTGGTTTGTTATTTCGCACTCTCCTATTTTTAACACAAACACATCATTGCTAATTGCATATTCATCAAGTGGTATTTCTCCTCTGTCAGTCAGAATATGTCTGTCTTGCACTTGTATCCCCCAAAGCTCACTCTCTGAAATGCGAACAAAATCACGAAGTTCGCCCGTGTCTGTTTGTGTCGTGCGTAATTGCTTGAGTGCGTCAATCACATCTTCGCAGTATTCATCCGCTTGTGTGAGGTATGCATCGTCATACTTCTTCATTTGCTGTATTGTTTTTGTTTTGAGATTGTACTCAATAGTCATGATTGGCGTGTCCACTTCAAATTTTCCAGTATCTCGATTCATTTTTGGCACACGACGAAATGAAAGGATTTCTACCTCTCCTCTTTTTATTTTATTGACGTACGAGTCACTTGTTCCCACGCAGTGGTTCATATATTGTGATTCCTCTTCCAAATGCGGCATGTTGAGCAATCGTGCCATGTAGTAATTGCCAGATTTGGTAGTAAAAAGTGCTTCGTAGGGGTTGAAGGTTTCATTTGCCATCTCTGCGCGTCGTTTTCGCATTTCTGCGATTTTTTGCAACGTCTTTTCTTCGTGTACTTCAAGAAGCCGCTGCAATGACCCTTTATCTTTGTTTAAAAAGTTTGGACTTTCTATAATAGCGTCATAGAGGACATTCGTGTCTATATTTTCAGAGTTTTGAAAATGTCGTGCAAGCTTTAGTTTTAATATTGCTTTTTGGAGTTCCCCGTATACAAAGTCTTCGTCTGAAAATACAGTAGTCATCAGACGAGAATCTAAAACACAGAATGTTGCATTAATTGCATTTTTCTTTGTTTCGATGGCTTCACCCTTAAACGTTGCGAGTATGCGTTCGTAGTCTTGGGTAACTTTTTGGAGGTACTTTTTCTGAAATGCTACTACCTCCGCTTGTTTTACTTCTTCTCTTGATTTCTCTTCAACAAGAACTTTTTCGTACTCATCTACATGGTGCCCCCCCATGTTTACTGTTTGCACTTGAGTAAAGCCATAGCGCGTGAGAATTTTATTTAAGCGATTGTTCCATCCATGAAAATTAAGCTTGGTGTAGCCCTTACTTTTTGCATACTCTAAAAATGCGGGGATTTCTTGGAGTAAGTTTTTCCCTGTCGCTTTGTTTGTTGCTACATATTTGATGTACGCCTGGTGCGGTACAAAATCTTCACAGGCAATATAACCATCTACATGTCCATCACTTTCTATTAAGCGATTAAGAGGGTGACCATTTTCAAGTGTTTCGATAACATCTTCAACTGCAAGACTGCGCATTTCTTCAGTTGCAACTTCTTCAATGCCGAGCGTGATATTTCTCACTGAATCTTTTTGACCCTCAGTGAGTTTTAAACCTTGCGGAATTGCTTCTATTTTGTAGAGTGGTTCTGGAGATTTCATATTCTTATTTTACCGCACTTCACACCCAAGTGCACGGACTTCCTTTTCTACGTTTTGCATGCACAGATTCACCTCTTCATCAGTGAGTGTCTTTTCTTGTGACTGAAACACAAGCCGATATGCTTGTGAAAGTTTTTTACTTCCATCTTCGAGCGTCTTTTCAAATTCATCAAACATGTCTACTCGCACACAAAGCTGCCCTGCCCACAACAAAAGCATCTCGTGTATATTTTTATTCTTTGCTTCATCGGACACAAAAAACGCAATGTCACGTGTCATAAACGGATACACCGAAAGAGGCTTCCACACTGTATGTGTCTGATCAACCGTTAGGGAAATTGCCTCTTTGGTTGGCTCCTCGATCGTGTGCTCACCGATCACGGCTTCAATATAGTTTTCTTTCTCAATTAAAACAGGTCTCCCTTTGAGAACTTCGGAAAGCGCTTCTTTGAGAATGTCAATTACTTTCTGCTTTTTTTGATTTTGTTTGTATCCGGCAAGTGCAATGTGAATACGCTCGCCATGTTGCTTTGAAACAACCGTCCCTATTTCAAAAATAAAGATATCTGTCCTACCAAGAAGTGGCGCATTATAGGTCGCTTTCCGTAATGCATCGTCCATGCCAAGCCCTAGACTTGATCGAATGAACCTTTTGTCACGCGCAAGTGGGTTTTCTAATTCCTCCTCTCCTTCATTTTGGAAGTGATACGTGCGGACTTCTACAAACCCTCGTTTTACAAGTTCATTTCGAATACGATCTGTCTCTACAATATGTGGCGCGACCAACCCTTGCGCCTTACATGGCACATATTCTTTCTCTTGGATTCCTTCATGATAGCCGATCACCCGTCCCACGTGCCCTATGATTTGATATGCGACGTATTTTTTGTCGTCTTCGCTTCTAATATTAAAAAGATTATCGTCACATATCACCTCAAACACGCCTGGTGTATGCTCTGCGTGTTTCAAATGGAGACGTCTCAAGATGAGCGCGAGCTCTTCACTAGTAAGGTGTGTGCCGAGATGTTTGTTTGTTTGTTCAAGAGTTACTACGGCAGTAAAGTTTGGACGAGGATGAGGATACACATCGGTAAGTACTCCGTACTTGATGTCTGACTGCTCTTTTTGCAGCAAATACATGTAGCGAAAAACCGCATGCTCTGCCCACCTGCTTGGATAGTTATTTTCAAATCGCTTCGAAGCATCGGTTCGAATGCCAACTTTAAATGCAGTCTTGCGAACAGAGACGGAATCAAAATTCGCAGATACTAAAATAATAGATTTAGTATTGATATCTATTTCAGCTTTTTTTCCGCCCTTTATTCCAGGCAAGTCAAGTACACCTTCCTCATCAGTAGCGATAAGCATTTGTTCCGATAGAGTAAGCTCTTTGTTATCTAGTGTTACCACTGTCTCTCCCGCACGTGCCATGCGGACAGTAATCGCGCCCTTTACCTTGCCTGCATCAAAGACATGCAACGGCTGCCCTAATTCAAACATCACATAGTTTGTAAGATCAACAAGTGTGTTCACGCTTCTTTGATCAAGTGCATGAAGTGCACGCACCAGCCACTCTGGCGATTGTGATACCTGAATATGTTCAATTCGAAGCGCCATGTAGCGAGCACATAAATCACTTTCCACTTTCACCGACACGGAGGCAACAGCATTGTCTGGTGTAAGCTCTGAAGACGGTAGGGCAAAAAAACTTTTCTCTGTATGTGTGGCTATTTCTCGTGCAATGCCACGATGCGAAAGTGCGTCATGCGCGCGATCGGGAAGGACTTTCAAGTCAATGACATCTCCGACCTCTTGCGGGACAACTTCTTCAACTTCAAATGCATGTGAAGTGAGCACTGCTTGCAATGTCTTTGTGTCAGGCAAATCAGGGACAAATTGTTTTAAAATTTCAGTATAGACTTTCATACATCAAAATTGTGCTGACACACGCACGTCCCCGTTGTACAAAAGCCGCACGTCGTCTATTCCGTACTTCATCATTGCAATTCGATCAATACCGCCACCAAATGCAAACCCTTGCCATTCTTGCGGGTTGATTCCACACACTTCAAGTACCTTAGGATGAATCATGCCCGCACCCATAATCTCTATCCAGCCTCCAAACTTACAAGTACCACATCCACTTCCTTCGCACTTAAAGCAGCTCATATCAATCTCCACTCCAGGCTCCACAAATGGAAAGTAGCTCGGGCGCATGCGTACTTTAATTTCTTTTTTAAAAAGTCCGCTAAAAAATTTTGCAAAAAAAGATTTCATCGTAGCAACAGAAACATCTTTCCCAACCATAAAGCCTTCAATTTGATGAAATTGTGCCTCATGCGTTGCATCCGTTGGCTCATACCGAAAGACTTTTCCCGGCACAAGCACCGCAAAAGGTGGCGTGTGGCTTTCCATGTATCGCGGTTGCACAGAAGAAGTGTGTGTGCGCATCACTCGTCTTCCTTTGTCGGCAAGCGTCTTTACCCAAAATGTATCCCACATGTCGCGAGCTGGGTGCCACGAAGGGATGTTGAGCATGTCGAAGTTATATTTTTCTTCTTCAAGCTCAGGGCCGTCTATAACATCAAATCCCAAAGATACCCCAACTTGAGTAATATCATTAATGAGTATTGAAAGCGGGTGCAAATGCCCTTTTTGTTCCATAGATATGAGTGTATACGAAAAATAAACATAAAACAAAGCCGTCCCCTGGAATAAAGGACGGCTTCTGGTTATCGACTTGGTGACATCCGAACATCGACATCACCAAACTCGTCTACAAAGAACAGCTCATGATGGTCTCGGGTCCATGCTTTCAATACTTCCTCCTGCTCTTCGAGACCACGATATGATGTTTCACTTCGATAAAACCCCGGCCAATAATTCACCGCTCGCTCGATGTCTCGAGAGCATTTTGGATGACACACCGGAGGAAAGAGCTCCACGTCGCGATCGTGAAGAAACGACACAAAAACATATCTCGCTGCGAATGTACACCCAAATGGTTTGCGCTGAATCGTGATCAAGCACTCACCAGAATCACCCGCAGGCTCAGGGGCACGAAGAGAAAAGTTGTGCCATTGCACGAGATACTCTCGGTAGGAGCCCGTTTTGGTCAGAGCGTCACAAATTTCTGCTTGTGCGCACGCCTTACTATCAGGATACTCCGTGCAAAGCCTCTCATCTCCGCACGCAAAAACGTGACCCGAGAAACAG
Organism: Minisyncoccota bacterium; assembly: GCA_022843645.1. Lineage (GTDB taxonomy): Bacteria > Patescibacteriota > Minisyncoccia > Phycocordibacterales > UBA5272 > JALHNF01. The sequence continues at coordinate 5,624 of JALHNF010000017.1, forward strand.
ACAACCATCACAAGAACAATCATTTTAATCACTGCTACTCTCCTTTTGTATACCCACCTGAGACTAACACAGTACTTGATTATTGTCAAAGACATGTTATAATCATGACTATGTTTTCAGGTGTCCCCGAAGCCATTATTTTTGGCATTATTTTCATTTCCCTCTTCTTTCAGGTATTTCTTTTGATTACTTTTTTTGAAAGAAAAGAGGTGAAATCTATAAAAAATAAAAAGGGGTCTCCAACCCTCTTTTCTGTATGTATTATCGTGCCAGTATGGAATGAAGAAAAGACACTTCGTGGCACACTCGAGTCGCTCCTGTCGCTTGAGTATCCAAAAGACAAGCTTGAGATCCTCGTCATCGACGACGGAAGTACAGACAACACACTCGCTATCGCGCGCGAGTTTAGCCATGAACCCCAAATAAAAATATTCTCAAAGCCAAACGGAGGCAAGCACACCGCGGTCAACTTTGGCATCGAGCAAACAAAAGCTGATCTTGTAGGCTGCCTTGACGCCGACTCGTTTGTAGATTCTCAAGCACTTAAAGAAGTTGTGTCAGTATTCCAAAACAAAGACATGATGGCAGTGACCCCGTGTATGATTGTAAAAAACCCAAAGACAATCATTCAAAAAGCGCAAAAGATCGAGTACACAATAGGCGCGCTCTTGAAACGTATTTTCGGTGACTTGAGTGCCATTCAAGTCACACCTGGCCCGTTCTCAATTTTTAGAAGAAAAGTGTTTGAAGATTTAGGACTATACAAAAAGGCCTACAATACAGAAGACTTTGAAATTGCGCTTCGCATGCACAAGCATGGCTACAAAATCGGCAATGCGCCAAAAGCATTTGTATACACCACAAGCCCTGCAACACCATACAAACTATTCCGACAAAGACTTCGTTGGGTGCAAGGCAGTCTCCTTAATCTTATCGACTATCGAGAACTCTTTTTCCGTGTGCAATATGGGCACCTGGGGATGCTCGTGCTCCCTATGGCCGTTGTATACTATTTCATTGCCCTTTTCATTAGCGTGTACGCGGTGACAAATTTCACACAATGGATAAACAGAAAAGCCGAAAACATTGCCCTTACTGGAGTCTCTGTCCCTGAGATATATTTTGATTGGTTTTATGTAGATACGAGCATTATGTCTGTCCTTGCATTTGTTTTGTTTGCAATTACTCTTACCTTGATAAGCTTTGGTATTCGTATGACAAAAGAAAAAGGATCCCTACTTGAGCTCATCTCATTCTTTTTTGTCTACCCGCTCCTTGCGCCATTTTGGCTGTGGAGGGCAGGTATTGACGTTTTGCGAGGAAAACATAATAGTTGGAGATAAGGAAAAGCCTTTATTTCGTCACATCTTCTTTTTTCTTTAGGCGGGGGTAGTTTGGGAAAGAAAAAAGAAGATGTGACGAAATACGTAAAATAACACATTATAATCATGCAATTTTCTAAATACATTCTTTCATTCATTATTACCGCAAGTATCTTCGGAGCCGCGTTTCTTTTGTCGGAGTACTTAAGCGATAAAAAAGTCGAAGACATCACCTCAATTGAGCAACGGATTTCTCTTGACATTCTTTCGTCAGAGACACAGTTTGACCTCCTTCGTGAAGTTGAATGTTCAAACGTAAACAACTCAATTCTCTCTGGCGAAATAGGTACTTTGGGAGACAAGCTCACACGCCTCGAAAGCGAGCGTGGCACACTCGACAGCGAGACGCTCTATCTCAAGCAATACTATTCGCTGCTTCAAATCAAAGATTATCTTTTAAGTAAACGTCTCTCTGAAACCTGCAACAAAAAGACAGTGTTTTTGATTTACCTCTACGAAAACAAAGACACCTGTCCAACATGTGAAAGCCAAGGCTATGTGCTCACCGAAGTACGCAAGCAATATCCTGACTTACGTGTGTATTCGTTTGACACCAACCTCGACCTCTCAGCCATTAAAACACTTTTGAGCCTTTATAAAGTCGAGCCAGAGCGCCCAGCTATTATCATTCAAGGAAAGCCGTATTATGGATTTCAGTCTCTAGAAGCACTTGATGCGCTTCTTCCGCAATCACTCAAAGCAACTTCTACATCCGCAACATCAACACCGAAAAAGAAATAAAAAAACTCCAAGACACAGATGTGCTTAGAGTATTGTTTTCGAGAGCGGCATATGCCGCTCTCCATATTGAAATATATTCAGTGCCAGGCTCCACAAGAACATGGACCAGTAGGCCGGTCACACCTCACACCAGCATTCGTTCCAAAACCCTGAAGGCCGGGTTCCGACACCGTAGTATCTCGACATACTGGGCATTTATCTTCTTTCAGGAACATGTTCGCCGTTACACGGTTGCAACAGGCACAACACTTAGCAAGCCCGTTCAATATCAAGGCAGTGTCATCGGCAGTCTCATTGCCTCCATAGGGCCAAAACTCTTCAAGCATCACTCTCTCCTTTTTTTGTACAACTACATAATTACTACCATGAAGTAATTCTTGCGTCTATACATAAAACCCCCTGTTTAGGGTTACCTTTGTCCAATTAGAACTATACTATTAAACAACTTTAAGTCAAGTTTAGATTGGAGTGCTTGAGTTTGATACAGCCAACTCTACCCAAACAACACCTTCTCTACCTCTTTCCTAAAATTTAGATCTGTCTTTGCTTTGAGCATGTAATAGCGAAAGCCTTTGTCTCGAAACTTTGGGTGCTCATGAAGATCAAGAAATTGGTCAAGCGTCACTCGCTTTGAAACAATCTTTTCAGACGCTTCGTTTTGAGGTGTACCCACTTTTGTGAGATCGCGCGCAACAAAATAGTAAATTGCCCAGTCAGTTTTTGGAAAATCTGTATGTACGTGTATTTGTTTCCAGGTCTTTGCCTGATATCCAGTTTCTTCTTCAAGTTCACGCTGCGCTAGTAAGAGCGGATCTTCCTCATATGTGTCCGCCCCACCGCCAGGAAGGGATATAAAAGGAGCGTGGCCTGGCTGTTCTTCTTCATTTATTAAAATAGTCCCGTCTTCAAATACAGGGAAAACAATCGCCGAATGTTTGCGACGGAGATATTCAAATGTTCGAAATGTGCCATCAAACATTTCTTGTTGCCATTGATAGACATCAAATACAACACCTTCAAACACTTTTGTAGCGTGATCGGGAATCTTTTTCATTATGGAGCCAGCAGTCGGGCTTGAACCGACGACCTATGGTTTACAAAACCATTGCTCTACCAACTGAGCTATGCTGGCATGTGTCGTAGACATTGTATGTGCTTTCAAAACCGTTTGCAAGGAAACCATTGCTCTTCCGTTTTAGTCTGTCTCGTTTCACTTCGACATCGACTAATCCGTCTTACGACGGACCACCGAAAACATGCAGCAGTGCATGTTTTCGCCAACTGAGCTATGCTGGCATGTGTCGTAGCCATCTCTGACAACGCATTTTATTTTACATTATAGGACCGTTTTTTCCTATAACAACCTCATCATGAGGAAACTACTCTCTCTGTTCTTTTTCAATTTGCTTTTTGTACTCTTTCAAATGACTCCAAAAAAAAGATACTGAGACTTTGCTTTTAACGGCATTTTTTACAAATTGGTTCCGCGCAAACGCATACGCACTATTTGCAAATGCTTTTACATAGTAGAGCACTCGTACGAGTATATGGAAAATATACTGAAATGCAAGCTTCTTGAGTGCGGACATGCTTCGGTACGTGCCTCTGTACAGCCGGAAAAGGGCAAAATACACTTCCCCAAGCCCGCCATGCTCGCCATACATCTCAGGCACAAACCCTGCCGCAACCTGTGCCGCTCTCCGTCTCAAAACTACAATGAGAAGAAGAAGAGTGCAGAAGCCAAGCGAAAGAAGTATGTATGGCATCATACAACAAAGGGTTTAGTTGCCGTATCGTGTCATGTGTGCAATAACAATGTTCTCGCCAAATTTCTGAATTGCCTGAGCAATAAGATCTCGCACAGAAAGGTCGCCATTTTTCACAAACGGCTGCTCGAGGAGTACCAACTCTTTGATGCGGGCTTCAAGATCATCCCCACCTTCCGCTTTGATTTCAGCCAAAGCTGCATCAGTGATGTCTTCTCGTTTGATAAATCGAGGATTCATTGATGCGACTTGCATTGCAATGTCTTTAGCAAGTATTTTGATTTCTTCGTTTTGAGACACGAAATCCGTCTCACACATAAGGTCAACAAGCACACCCATGCCCCCTGTTGGGTGAATGTACGAAGCAACCGCATGGCTTCCAAGCTCTCGGTCTGACTTCTTTGCTGCTACTGCTGCACTGCGCTCTTTGAGGAAATCTATCGCCTTTGCCATGTCGCCTCCTGACTCCTCAAGCGCTTTACGGCATTCAGCAATAGAAATACCAGTCTTTTCTCGAAGCTCTTTTACCATCTCGATTGAAATAATTGTCATAGTGCAATAATTATACCTCTAAAAAACTACTTTGTTTCTGGTACGCGAGCATTTTTTAATGCACTCTCGATATGATTGAGAAAGAATTTGAGACTTGCTTGCGATGCATCGTTTGCAACGATTGGATAATCAATTCCCGAGATATTGCAGTCAGTGTTTGAGATAGACACAACAGGAATATGCATGAAGTTTGCTTCTTTCACAGCGGTATCTTCAGCAAGTGAGTCAACAACAAAAAGTACTGCGGGAAGTTGTTTCATTTCAGAAAGTCCGCCAAAGCTTTGATCCATTTTTTCAATACTTCGGTCGATCAAAAGTCGCTCTTTTTTTGTATACACAGAGAGTTCGCCTTTTTCTTTTTTTGAAAGAAGGTCTTGCAATTTTTCGATACGCTTCTTGATTTCCCCAAAGTTTGTAAGAGTGCCTCCAATCCAACGATTGGTAGAGTATGGCATACGAAGCGCAAGTGCTGTTTCTTTTGTGATTTGCTGGGCCTCTGGCTTGTTGCCAGCAAAAAGAATCTGCTTGCCTCCACGAATTGCATCACCCAAAACCTTGATCGCTGTTTCGAGTTGCGCTTCTGTCTTAGAAAGGTCGATGAGGTCGCTTCTGTCTTTGGTAGCGTACAAAAAAGGCTTTATCGAAGGGTGTCTTCGAGTACGAGTGTAGCCGTAGTGCGCCCCCGCAGCAACCATGGTATCAATAAGGTTTCCCTGTGTATTCATATAATTTATTGGGCAATAGTATCAGATATATTGTCAAAATTCAAGGGTCGGGTTGTAACGTATAGCCAGAAGGCCCGCGGATTAAACTTTTATAAGCGAAGCAACAAAAGTCTCCCCTGTGTCGTACGTCGTATAAGCCAAGCCTGTTTTTTCAAGTTCTCTTTCAAGATCACTTTTATAATAACGAAGTGACTGAAGAACCAAGATCTCATCTCCAATAACAACACCTAAAGCCTTGAGTTCATCATTAAGCTGAAGTATGGTACACCATGTTCGGTTGTTCTCATCAACACGTAGCTCAGACACATGGACTCCAACTACCAAACCAAGAAGTTCTAATTTGTCTTTACAAAGATCTCCTACAATATTCTGATACACCTCACGAATCAGACTCATATCTATACGCTCTTTAATCTGAGTATTCAAAAATATATACCCCCCTGATCCAGCGATTGCTGTCATGAGCCTAATCACTTCTTGAGAGTTATAATTAGAAAACGTGAGGCCTAGAGAGACAAATCGTGGACCACTTATATCAGTAAGCACAGAAGGAAGCTCCTCGAAGGCGCTTTTAATGGGTTGTGTCGGTATAGACTGTTTTTCTGCGTAGTCTTTAGCCAACCTTAAGTAGTAATCACTGATGTCGACTGGTACATATCTGAATATCTTATTTTGATTCTTGCACGCGTCAAAGAAAAATTGCTCTTTATGTTCTGTACCGGGACCAAGATCAATAAACACAAAATCATCTGGTAATTCAACAACGACTTGGGAGGCTATATCTTTCAAATATTCGTGCTCTGGAGCAGTGACGAGTTTATAATATGGCGTATCGGTATTTTGCACATTGATATACACCTCTTCACCTGATGGCATATAAAGAAGTAGCGAGTCGGAAAAATCCCACTTTCCGTCCTCAAGTTTTTTAAAAGAGTTTTTTGCGCGTTCCACAAACCATGTGCGTGTATATCTTTCAGTGTTTAATGTTTCTTGTGACATTTGTTTTTTCTCCTGCATACTGAGCTACTCTCTTAAAATAAATTGCCCAAATTAATCATCGTCGCCTTCCCCTGCCTCGCCCACCCCACCACTTGCCTCAGCAGCTTGTAATGCTTCAAAAATCGCTCCTGCCTGCCCTTCCATGATTCGAGGCAGCGAGTGCCATGACTGCTTGATACGATGGTCGGTGATGCGATCTTGCAGGTAATTGTACGTTCGTATTTTTTCTGACCGACTTCCCGTTCCTACCTGTGAGCGTTTTTCATCCGAGAACTTTTTTGCATCCTCTTCGGCTTTCATTTGCTCGAGTTTTGCCAAAAGCATTTGCATCGCACGCTCGCGGTTTTTGAGCTGGCTGCGCTCTACTGTACAGCGCACCGCGATACCTGTTGGCTTATGAATAAGTCGCACCGCGGTCTCTACTTTGTTTACGTTTTGCCCACCAGCTCCACCTGAACGCGATGTCTCCATTTCTATATCAGCCGGACTTACTACGATAGTTGTCTTCTCACGAAGTGGCGTAATCGCCACGGTGACAGTTGAGGTGTGCACACGGCCATTTTTTTCTGTTTCAGGTACTCGCTGTACACGATGAACACCTGTTTCGTATTTCAAATACGAATACGCGTCTTTACCTTTTATTTCGATCGACACATCTTTATACCCCCCATTGTCAGAAAGCGAGCTGTCCACCACATTTGTACTCCAACCTTTTGT
>JALHNF010000018.1 GCA_022843645.1 Minisyncoccota bacterium
CTCGTTTTACATGTACTCACGAAGTGAGAGCTGTGCATTAACTTTTTTGATCAAATCAATGACAACAGACACCACAATAAGAAGTGCTGTACCTCCAAGCGCAAGCGCTTGATTGCCAGTAACCGCAGTAAGAATAACAGGGAGAACCGCGACAATGGCAAAAAAGAGAGCGCCAACAAGAGTAATTCTCGTTACAATTGATGCAATATAGTCTGTTGTTGGTTTACCGGGGCGAATACCTGGAATAAATCCTCCGTTTTTTTGCAAATTCTCTGACACGCGCTCTGGTTCAAACACTATAGCGGTATAAAAGAATGTGAAGAAAAAGACAAGAGCAAAGTATGCAATACCGTAGAGCCATTCATTCTGGAAGAATGTGGTGAGGCCACTTGAGATAGCTGCAAGAATAGTGTTGCTTGAGGTTGCAAATACCTGCGCAAGCAATTGTGGGAACAAGAATATAGAGAGCGCGAAAATGATCGGCATTACTCCCGCCTGTGTCACACGAATAGGAAGATAGGTTTGCGTGCTTCCATATGTTGCCCCGCCCCGTGCTTGCCGTGCATATTGCACAGGCACTGGCCGCTCTGCTTCTGTAAAGTAAACAACTCCGGCAACGGTGACAAGACCAATTCCGACAAAGGCAAGCAGTATCGGCACCTGAGAGACATCAAATGCAAAGAAGAACTGCGCAACCTGCTGAGGCAAGGCCGCAACAATACCTGCAAAAATGATGAGAGACACTCCGTTTCCTATACCAAGCTCACTTATCATTTCACCAATCCACATGAGAAGATATGTACCCGCGGTGATAGTAAGTAGCGCAATAACAAGCGAAAATCCTGCAAGCGGGTCAATAATTCCCTGCTGACTTAAAATTAAGATAAGAGAGAATCCTTGAATAAGCGCGAGTGGAAACGTTACCAGACGACTCCATTGTGTAATCTTTCTCCGGCCCTCTTCACCGCCTTCTTGCTGAAGCTCCTTGAGCTTTGGCACAAGTACCGTAGCGAGCTGAAAGATAATTGACGCCGTGATATACGGCCCAACACCAAGCATCACGATAGAAAGTGTCGAAAGCCCACTACCAGAGAGAATGTTCAAGAGGCCAAAAAACTGATTGTTCTCGAGAAACTGCGCGAGCTGAAATGCGTCAATTCCCGGCATTGGAATAGCAGCAAGCACTCGAAACACAACAAACGCACCGATAATAAACAATATCTTTCCTCGTAGACTTGGGTCTGTAAACAAGAACTGTAATTTCGCGAACATATCACTATTGTACACTACCTCCTGCTTTTTCAATTGCTTCTTTTGCGCTTTGAGATACAGGAAGTCCTTGTACTGTTACCTTTTTTGCAAGAGACCCAGTTCCAAGAATTTTGATATTTGGAATTTTTCCTTTTGCTTTTGACACAACACCCATTTCAACCAAAGAGTTTCGTGTGATAATTGCGCCATTTGATGCAACTGCATCAATCTGCGTCAGCGTAACAATCACTGGTTTCTCTTGAATTGATTTGAATGTATTCATTCCACGGCCACGAAGCTTTGGGAGCTTCTTAATTGCGTCACGTAACGCGGGGCGACGCTTATTACCAGCGCGAGCTGTTTGCCCTTTGCCACCACGGCCTGAGGTTTTACCTCGCTTTCCACCTCGACCAACTTGTACAGATGATCTATTCGGATGCGCTCGTTTTAATATATTTTTTTCCATACACTGATTATTTATTCTGTTTCAGCTTTTATTTCTACTTTCTTGACTGGAGCTTCACCGTGTTTATAGGCAACAGTGCGAAGCGCTTCGATAGCAGCTTTTGCGTTGTTGATTTTGTTCTTAGTGCCTGAGTGATACTTTGCAGTTACGTCTTTAACTCCCGCAAACGCAAGTACAACACGAGCAGATGATCCAGCAATAAGACCTCGACCCTTGTTTGGCATCATACTCACGACAGCGCTTCCAAACTTTGCATTCACATCAAACGGAAGTGACTTTGTCTTGGTAAGGCGAAGTGTAAGCATATTTTTTCGAGCCTGTTTGAAGGCTTTTTCGATTGCAAGAGATGTGTCTGTTGCTTTCCCCATACCAAAACCAACGCGACCATTCTTGTCGCCTGCAACAAGCGCAACTGAGAAACTAAATCGACGTCCTCCAGCAACTACACGAGTTACTCGACGGATATCGATCATCTTTTGTTCGAACTCAGACGGACGACGTTCCTGAAAACGGCCTTGCCCTGATCTACCACCGCCTTGTCCTCCTCTTCCTTGAGAGCGAAATCCTCCTCGAGCATTACCTCCTTGTGGAGCCTGGCCTGGAGCACCTGTCCTCGGACCTCGTGGTCCACCTGAGAAGCTGCCACTTCGTCGAAACGGAGGGCGAGACCCTTGCGGACGCGGACGAAAACCACCCTGTGGTCGTGGGCTGCGCACTTGAGCACTTTGTCCTTGTGGAGCTGTTGTTTGTGTTGTTTGTTCTGACATATTTAGAATTCTAAGCCGGCTTCTCGTGCACCTTCTGCAAGTGCCTGTACACGACCTTTGTACAAGAATCCACCTCGATCAAATACTACTTTTGTAATCTTAGCCTTTTTTGCCGCTTCGGCAACTAGCTTTCCTACGGCTTTTGCTTTTTCAACTTTTGTCCCTTTTTCTACTCCAACATCAGATGCAGCCGCAAGCGTAACGCCTTTGCTGTCATCAATAACTTGCGCATAAATGAATTTGCTTGAACGAAAGATAGAGAGTCGTGGGCGTGCTTCGGTACCAATAATTTTTGATCTGATTCGCGCGTGTCGACGTTCTCGTTTCGCAACTTTTTTCTGTGTTTCTTTCATATATTATGCTGTTTTCTTTCCTTGTTTTCGCAAGATAGTTTCAGTGCTGTATCGAATACCCTTTCCTTTGTACGGTTCTGGTTTCTTTTTTGCACGAACTTTATTTGCAAAGAGTCCGACTACCTCTTTATCTGAGCCCACAATAGTAAGTGACTGCTTGTCTGCAGTTACAGTAAGACCTTCGGGAATTGGCATAACGACCGGGTGTGAAAACCCGAGTGCCATGTGAAGCTCTTTACCTTTTACTTCCCACTTAAAACCAACTCCTTCAATGAGAAGTTTTTTCTCAAATGTTGCAGTGGCACCGTGAAGCATTGCCTTCACATGCGCGGCATATGTTCCCCAGAGTGATCGTGCGAGCTTGTCATTACGACGAGGGTTAAATGTAAGCATATTCCCTTCTTGCTTGATCTCAACCGCGTCAATAACAGGACGAGAGAGCTCCGCCTTAGGGCCTTTTACAGTAACGAGTGTTGGTGTGATAGTAACCGTTACACCTTGTGGGATATTAAGAATCTGTTTTCCTACTCTACTCATATATATTGTATTACCAAATTCTAAATAATACTTCGCCACCGACCATTTCTTTTTTGGCTTCAGTATCGCTCATTACTCCTTTTGGAGTGGTGAGAACGGTCATACCTTTGCCATATTTATATGGACGAAGTTTTTTAACTGAAGAGTACACACGCTGAGAAACATGTGAGACTCGTTCAATGTCGCTAATTCGAGCATCCTTCCCTTTGTAGAGGATCGTTACTTTTATGTACGGATGCTTACTGACTTCTGCTTTTTCAACAGAAAGCACATACCCTTCTTTTTCTAATGTTTTTGCAATAGCAAGTTTAACTTTAGAAAACGGAGTAAGAATGTATTCTTTCTTTGCTCGCCCAGCGAGTTTAAGCTGATTTAAAAAATTACTAATTGTATCCATACGCGATTACCATGATGACTTTTTGATACCTGGGATCATTCCTTCGTTCGCGAGATCGCGGAAGCAATGTCGGCAGATGCCAAACGCACGCATATACCCTCGTTTTCGACCGCACTTAAAGCAGCGATTAACTGCTCGTACAGCAAACTTAGGCTTCTTATTGGCACGCGCAATAACTGACGTTTTTGCCATAGGAAACTTGTGTGTCTTTATTATTTTGTAAACAGAGCCTATATCTCGTTTATATATGACTACACCTTTTTACAAAGACATACTCACAAACACACGGATAGCGATCTGTACAAACACAGTACCACATTGTGTATAAAAAGGCAAAAGGAGTTTGTTCCTAGAGATTGTATTGAAATCCCCCACTGTTCGCACTTTGCTACTAAGCAGGGGGTTAGTTCAGTTGGACTCAGCTTCGTCTACTCTTCATTAAATCGTTATAGTATCTATGTCGGAGGTCGACAGGAGGATCCTTGGTTAGCTGCCTGTGACTTGTACTCTTTCTGCATTTTAGACAATACACACAGTGGTACACATGCCACGACTCTTCTAAGCTACTATCTGGTCCAGAGGTTATCTGGTCCGTTGATATCGCGAAGCCACTGCCACAATCAGCACATCTTCCGTATGGATTTTCCCACCACGCCACAATACGGGCCACCAAGACAAAAAGAACGCCGGCAAATAAATATTCCATGACACACTCCTTTTCGATTGAGAATGTACTCTCAGCAGGGATTCACAGTTCCTGCCATGTTCGTAGGATGACATACCTACAAGTCTATGTCAATGCATGTCGATTTACTCCCTCGCGCAGTCGAAATATCGCAAAACAAAACCTCCGCGGTTTGCAGAGGTTTTGTTTATCTTATTTTTAAGAAAACTTACTTTTTATGCTCAGCGATTTGTGCAGCAATGTTTGAAGGAACGACTTCGTAGTGCGCAAACTCCATAGTGAAGTTGCCACGACCCTCAGTCATTGAACGCAAGCTTGTTGCGTATCCGAACATTTCTGAAAGTGGAACAATTGCTTTGATAGCTTTGTTGAGCCCTCGGTCGTCCATACCCTCAATCTGTCCTCGTTTTGAAGAAAGGTTGCCTGTGATGTCACCATAAAACTTATCCGGAATAACAACTTCTACTTTCATCATTGGCTCAAGAATAACCGGCTTCGCACGTTTTGCGGCTTCTTGGAACGCTTCAATGGCAGCAAGTTTGAAAGCAATTTCCGATGAGTCAACTTCGTGGAATGAGCCGTCGTAGAGCTCGATTGAAATGTCTGTCATTTTGTATCCAGCGGAGACACCACGATCCATTGCTTCTTTAAACCCTTTTTCTACCGCAGGAATATATTCTTGAGGAATAGCGCCACCTTTAATACTGTTTATAAATTCAAATCCTTCAGAGCGTTTTACATTCTTTGGCAAGTCTTCTACATTTACACTTCGATCAAGAGGCTTCATGCGAATCTTAACATGACCATATTGTCCACGACCACCTGACTGCTTGACATGCTTACCTTCTGCCTCTGATGATCCTTGAATTGTTTCTTTGTACGCAACTTGTGGCTTACCGGTATTTGCCTCGACATTGAACTCTCGCTTCATTCGGTCGATGATAATGTCCAAGTGAAGCTCGCCCATACCAGCAATGATCGTTTCGAGTGTTTCTGGATCAGTAGAAACACGGAGCGTTGGATCTTCTGTAGTGAGACGAGAAAGAGCTGTGCCCATTTTTTCTTGGTCGGCTTTTGTCTTTGGCTCAATACGCATTGAGATTACAGACTCAGGAATAACAATCTTTTCGAGAATGATAGGATTGTTTTCATCACAAAGGGTGTCTGATGTGATGGTGTCTTTGAGTCCCACTATCGCACCGATTTCTCCCGCACTAAGCGTCTTTACTTCTTCACGCTTGTCGGCCTGCATAAGCATGATTCGTCCAACGCGCTCTTTTTTGTCTTTGGTTGAATTGTAGACATAACTTCCTGACTCAAGAACGCCAGAATAGACACGTACGAACGTAAGCTGCCCTACGAATGGGTCGGCCTGGAGTTTAAACGCGAGCGCTGAAAGTGGGGCCTTGTCAGAAACCTCACGTTCAAGGGCATCACCCGTTGCAGGGTCAATTCCTTTTGGTTTTGGAATATCAAGTGGCGATGGAAGGAAGTCAACAACCGCGTCAAGAACAAGCTGTACACCTTTATTCTTGAGAGAGGAGCCACACATAACTGGGAAGAGCTCGTTTTTGATAACAGCTTTTCGAAGTGTTGCCTTGAGTTCTTCAAGTGTGAATTCTTTGCCATCGAGATATGCGGTCATCATCTCTTCATTTGTCTCTACGATTTTTTCAACCATCTCTGCCCGAAGAGACTGTGCTTTTTCTAGATATTCAGCAGGAATTTCTTTTTCTACAACCTGCTTACCCATTTCGCCCTCAAAGCTAAACGCCTTCATGCGCATGAGGTCGATGATTGCAGAGAAGTTTTCTTCGGTACCGATAGGATATTGAATACGAACTGCTTTCTTGGTAAGTCGGTCGAGGATACTCTGGTATGACTTATCAAATGAAGCACCCATTCGGTCGAGTTTGTTTACATAACACACACGAGGTACATTTCCTTCGTCAGCATAGCGCCAGTTTGTTTCAGATTGTGGTTCCACACCAGCAACACCGTCAAATACCACCACCGCACCGTCGAGTACTCGAAGCGATCGTTTTACTTCAATAGTAAAGTCGATGTGCCCTGGGGTGTCGATGACATTGAAACGAACTTTTTTAGTCGTGTCTTTTTCACCCATGTATGTTGGGTTCCAGAAACAAGTAATCGCAGCCGCGGTAATGGTGATGCCTCGCTCTCGTTCTTGGACCATCCAGTCGGTTGTCGTCTCCCCATCGTGCACTTCGCCGATTTTGTGTGACTGACCAGTATAATACAGTACTCGCTCGGAAGTAGTTGTCTTTCCGGCATCGATGTGCGCGATAATACCGAAATTACGTACTTTCTCTAGAGGATATTCTCTTGATTCCATAAATTATATTGTGTGTGTTGTAAAAACAAACTCTCCATACGGAGAGCTGTTGATATGTAAACTATACAATATTTCAAGGAAACTTACAACAGAATGAATGTGCGCACTTTCCCCTAGCGCCATTGCCCAGGACTGAGGTATCCTTGACCACGTCTGATCAAATCTGCACGAAGTTGACTCCATGTTGTAAAGAAAGATTCGTATGTGCTATCAAGACCTTTCATAAGTTTGATCGGAGCACTTGCGCTTGACTTGTAGCCAAAGAACCCTCGGTCGGTCCCACCAGCGTAAGTAACAATATCAAGGCTCTGACGAGCAAACCCGCTTGAAATGTTAAGGTAATATGTTTTGTTTTGTTCAAGCGAACATGCGAATTGAGACCCCGGGTATCCAATAGTCATGCCGATCGTAGCAACATTTGTGGAAAGACAGTTTGTGGGAATGTATGACGATGTGAAATCACCAGGGCACTGACTGACACTTACAAACATGTTTGCCTCTCCTGAGCCTGGGTGGTATGCACTTGAAAGCTCATTCCAAAATGGAAAGTTATACTCGCCCGTAGTGAATCTCCATGCTTGTATCTGGCCTGGCTCAAAATTTAGTCGTGCAACTTGTTGTGATGGGTCAAATCGAAACTGTCCGGCGAGGTCTTGTGAAATACGTGTAAGCCCAACTTGGTCAACTCCAGGAAGAGAAAACACTGCAAAACTTCTCTGTACAACTGAAAGCTTGCGTGTCTCTCCTGGCAACACTCCCGAGTACTGCGCACAATTAAGAGGTGCTTGAGCTGTGGTGGTACTTGTTTGAGTGGTTCCCTGCCCACCTGTAATAATTCCTGTCCCAGTATCATTTGGCTTAGTGTTTACAGGGGGTCGCGTTGTTTGAGAGGTGCTTTGTTTATCTATGATAGTAACGGGGAGAGACTCTGAAGATCCCTGGAGAGAGACCGTAAGAGTTTTGTCACCGTCTGGGATGGAATCTGTGGTAGTACGAAAGGTGACAGACTTTTGGGTTAAGCCTCCTCGATAGAAGGTGATGGTTTGGGAAAGCGGGAGACGAAAGTCAGTACCTGATTTAGCTGTCTGTGGTCTAAAGACAAGACGAACTCGTGTGGTGCGAGCAAGGTTCTCGGGAGCTTTGATGGTAATACGTGCAGTGCCACCTTCAAGGACTGTGACTTCGTCTTGGACGAAAGTAAAGCCGCTTGCGGCTGTTTGAGCACTTGCAATGGATGCCTCTTGGTTACTTGTGAGGGTTGGGGTGATGAGTGAGGCTCCGACAAGAAACAAGGCGCTCACAACAAAAGGGGTGATGGTTTGCATATACAAGAAAGTATATCAAAGATGAGATGCAGGCGGGAGGTTTTCCACAGGTATCAAGAAATCTTCTTTTATTTTGCTATTTCTTCTGCCACTTTTCTGCCAAAACAAGAAGCGGTGAAGCAACGAATATCGATGAGTATGTTCCGACTACGATACCAGTAAGAAGAGTGAGCGAGAACCATTTTGTTGGCTCAGGACCAAAGAAGAAGAGTGCTGTGAGCACAAGTGCGGTAGTAAGAGATGTATTTATCGAACGCACAAAGCTCTGCGAAAGACTCGTTCCAACAACTTCTTCAAACACTGTTGAGATTTTCTTTTTGAGATTCTCTCGAATTCTGTCGAAGATCACAATCGTATCAGAAATAGACACACCGAGAATGGTGAGAAGTGCGACTACAAAAAGCGTATCCACCTCAGCACCAAACGCATACCCTAGATACGCATAGAGACCTGCAGGAATGATGATGTCATGAAGCAATGTGACAATAGAAATGAGTCCGTACTTCCACGAAGCGACTGGTTTTGAAACCGCCCAAAACGCAAGTGTGATAAAGATGATGATTGCAAGTGAAACTAAAATCACCGCGAGAATTGATTTCGTCGTGAGTTCCTTACTGATAGACGGCCCGATCGCACTGAAACTTTTTTCAGTATATGGATACGCTCCTGCCACTGAAAGCGTCTCCGCAAGTATTGCACGGTCACTTTCAGTAAGAGTTCGTGTCTTTACGATAAGTTCTTTATCATCAGAAACCTGTACCACCACTTCGCCCAGCCCAACATTTTTTGCTTGATTTTTTACTTCGTCAACAGAAGGAGCATTGTTTTGGTATGACGCAGTCACAACTGCCCCACCCTTGAAGTCAATTCCTGGACGAAGGCCGAACACTACAAGACTAGCAAAAGACGCAAGGACAAGAAGCGCTGAGAAAGCGAGAAAGTAAATTTTATTTTTAATGATAAACATATTGGTGTTTTTATTATTTACCTGACGTAAACCCATTCGAGAAAAGGAAACGTGCAAATGCTCCGTTTTGCTTTCCTGCTACTGCAAGCAGAAAGACTCGGGTGAGTACAAGGACGGTGAAGAGGCTGGTGAGCACTCCGAGGCCAAGGGTAAGTGCGAATCCTTTTACAACAGATGTGCCAAGCCAGAACAAAATTGTTGCTGAGATAAGCGACGCAATATTTGAGTCTTTGATCGAAGACCATGCTCGTGTCATACCAAGCGCAACTGACTCTTTGATTGTTTTTCCGCTTCGCATTTCTTCTTTCATACGCTCAAAGATAAGCACATTTGCGTCGACCGCAAGCCCCATTGAGATGACGAATCCAGCAATCCCCGCGGCAGTAAGCACGATTGGAATGAGTTTAAAGAATGCAAGCATCAGGAGCACATAGCTTCCAAGTGCGATGACGGCGAGTAGTCCAGGAAGCCGGTACCAAATAATAAGGAAGATTGCGATGAAGAGGAAGCCAAACAGTGCGGCCTTCACTCCCCGCTCTACAGAGTCAGTACCGAGCGTTGCACCCACCACCTGAGAGCCTATGAGCTCAATCTTAAGTGGAAGTGCGCCTGAGTTAAGCCGTCCAACAAGCTCGCGCGCTTCTTGCGGTGTGAAGTCGCCTGTAATCACAGCTTCGCCGCCTGCAATCTTTTGCTGTACAGTTGGAATAGAGAGCGGTGAACCGTCAAGGAAAATTGCGACAGGTTTACCGATGTTTTCCTCTGTAATTTTCTCAAAAAGTGCGGCGCCTTCTTCGTTGAATTGAAGTGCAATGATAGGCTTTCGTGTTGTAGGGTCAAACTGAAGCGTTGCACGAGAGAGTTGCCCACCACCTAAAGCGGTGTCCACAAAGTCAGGATCCATTTGTGACTCTGGAGTGATATTGATGAAACCATTTTCGTCAACCACCATGTTTGCAAGGTCCTGCCGTGCTTTTATGATCTTATCTTTCTCAGGACCATCTGGACGAACTGTTTTGAATTCAAGAAGCGGTGTCTCACCAATCACACGCGCAGCCTCATCGAGGTTTGTTACACCCGGAAGCTCAACCACAAGACGATATTCATCACCATTAAACGACCGTTCTGTTGTGACAACCGGCTCAGATACACCTAAGATGTTGATGCGTCGCTCGATCACATCACGAAGTGACGCCATGGCACTCCCCACTTCGTTCGGATCTGTCTTTGAAACATCCGCCTTGAAGACAAGCCGTGTACCACCAGCAAGGTCAAGCCCCAAACGAAACGGATACTCTCTTTGTATACTTGCGATTGTCGAGGTTGGGAAAACTCCTCGCACACCATTACTATCTACTGCGCTTTGTAGCCGAGGCTCACTCCCCACCACAAACCAGCCAATGCCAAGGGCTGCAATGACCAAAAGAATACTCCCTATTTTTGATTTCCACATACCCCATATCCTAACCCGAAACACCTCTTTTTCAAAGAGCCATCTGGTATTTTGCGCCCATCTCCACTTCAAGAAAAATGAAGTGTTCGTTTTCAGACAAGAACGTTGATACCCTCTTACACAACACAAAAACACCCAGTACATGCCTCGCGCAGATGAATTTTTAGCGAAAAATTCATCGAGCGGAGCAGTTCGCTTTGCAAAGCGAACATGCGTGCATGTGCTGGGCGTTTTGTTTGAGTGAAAGACTATTTAATCTCGTAAGTAATTGTCACAGAAGATGTAATCTTTGTGTCACCAACAGGAATGACCGATGGC
>JALHNF010000019.1 GCA_022843645.1 Minisyncoccota bacterium
AATGTTGGCGTTGCTTTCAAAGATAAAGCGCTTCTCAAGCAGGCATTTATTCACCGTTCTTACATTAATGAAAATCCAAAAACAGGTCTTGCTCACAATGAGCGACTTGAGTTTTTGGGTGACGCAGTACTTGAACTCATTGTGACTGACTTTTTATACAAAAAATATCCTCAAAAGCAAGAAGGGGAGCTCACCTCATATCGTGCGGCACTTGTGAATGCGCAGATCATTGGCGCAATCGCTATGAATGACCTCAACATGAATGACTTCATGCTCCTTTCAAAGGGCGAGGCAAAAGACACAGGAAGAGCACGGCTTTCTATTTTGGCAGATGCGTACGAGGCATTTTTGGGAGCGCTGTATCTCGACCAAGGCTACACAGTGTGCGAGAAGTTTGTACAAGATACTATTTTAATCAAGACTGATGATGTGATGAAAAAAGGTCTTTGGAAAGATCCAAAAAGTTTACTCCAAGAAAAAGTCCAAGAACATCTTGGTGTCACGCCAATATACAAAGTTCAAGAGGAGCTTGGTCCAGACCATGATAAGCGTTTTGTAGTAGCGGTATTTTTTGCACAAGACAAAATAGCGGCTGGCGAAGGGAAGTCAAAGCAAGAGGCAGAGCAACAAGCTGCAGAGGTGGCACTCAAAGATCGAGGGTGGGTGAAATAGAACTTTCTTTTATAAGGGTTCATAAGCGGCGTCTTTGAAAAAAGACGTTTTCGTGTTATAGTCTTTCGTAGCGGGATAGAGCAGAGGTAGCTCGTCAGGCTCATAACCTGGAGGCATCCGTTCGATTCGGATTCCCGCTACCAAATTAATTTATAATAAAACTGATCAAGTATTTGATTGTGCTTACTTGCAAATAGTTAAACAAAGAATAAGGCAATCGTCTCTTTAAAAACTGCTTAAATCGTGATATATTCATGGTTACGTCGGGGTAGCTCAGTTGGTAGAGCATAGGACTCATAAGCCTAGGGTCGCGGGTTCGATCCCCGCCTCCGACACACACTTTTAAAACAAAACCGGCACTTGTTCGGTGCCGGTTGAGGGTATCTTCCCTTGCTTGATTTTTGGTTTGAGATCACTGTTCTTTGAGCACCGCAATGAAATCTTGAGCGGGCTTGAGAGTCTTCCTCCTCTTTTCAATTTCTGCTTCCAACTCTGCGATTTTTGCAAGAGCTGGTGCAAATGTTGATTTTTCAAATTCCGCAATTTCTGCCGGCAGCCCTCCTGCTATTACAGGACATCGAGCGAGTTCTTGAGAAATGCGAGCCTGGAGAGGGTCGTGTTCGAGAAGTTTGTAAACTTCATAGATCAGACCCAAACAATCCAGGTGTTGGGTTCGAAAACCTCCCATTTCGAAATATTCTTGAGTTGCGTCCTGCAACATACAGATATTTGTGAAGTGGAATGAACTCAGTGGGTATCCAGAAAACGTGATTTGCTGCTGAGAAAGATCGCTCATTTCGACGGCATGCTTTTTCCAGGTTGTCAAAATGAGTGCTCGCAGCCTTTGTTCTACAGGTAGAAAAAGAACGAAGCCTTTGTTTGTTGAGGGCTCATACCTAGAACCAACCCATTCCTCAACTGATGCAATTACAGTGTTCTTTCCGTCATCTCTTAATTCTTGAATTCTTCCTTTGAATTCATCAAAGCTTATATTGTCAGGGAAAAAGGGTAAAGCTTCGAACCTCCTTTGCTCCCAATACCTTTGATCTTCACGTGTAGGCATTATGCTCATCTTTTTGCTCCCAT
The DNA here is from genome assembly GCA_022843645.1 of Minisyncoccota bacterium. Taxonomy (GTDB): domain Bacteria; phylum Patescibacteriota; class Minisyncoccia; order Phycocordibacterales; family UBA5272; genus JALHNF01. The sequence goes on from JALHNF010000019.1 coordinate 1,759, forward strand.
ACCCGCTGATCGGGCGTACTGATATTCTTACCACTAAATGTATTTTTTACAAAGTACAGTCAAAATCTTTGATTTATCTCATTTTTGTGTTACATTTGGAACACCGCATGCGGCGGTAGCTCAGCTGGTTAGAGCGCTGCCCTGTCACGGCAGAGGTCGTGGGTTCAAATCCCATTCGCCGCGCATAAAATATAAACCCAGGCTCTCTTGGGGTTTATTATTTTGCGTGAGGTCGTAGGGATTTGAAGGCCGGAGCGCGGTGGCTATGTTGCTTTGCAACTGCCACAAGTGAGGCGGGGTAGCGAGAAATTTCTGAAAGAAATTTACTGGTGACCAAATCCCATTCGCCGCGCAAAATATAAAAATCTCAGGTTTTCTGTCTGGGATTTTTATATTGGTATAGCTTGCCGGAAGTCATTGTCTCCTCTAGTATTGTCTTAATACAATGAACGCCACAAACGAATTTTCATTTGTCTTACGACCATCGTCACATGGCATAGGTGTCTTTGCTCTGCATGACATTGCGCAAGATACTCACTTACGGCTTTTTGGAGATAAAGAAATGGTTGGGGTATCTTCCGTGGCGCGTCTTAAGAAAACTGTACCAGAAGCATTTCAGAGTTATTGCTTGGCAAGAGGAGACACCCTTATCTGTCCGCCAGATTTTGGACATATGCCTGTCGGATGGTATCTCAATCATTCAAAAGTTCCAAACGCATATCCCGACAAAGACTTCAAGTGGTATGCCTCAAGAGACATTGTTGCTGGAGAAGAAATACTCATTGATTACAATGCTCTCGAAGAGCCAGAGTCTACAAAAGAGATCTACTACTCATTGTAGTAAATCGCTATGTCGCTTTCCCACGTACAAACATTTTATGCAAAAAGCGCTATAAATTATTTCGGGCGCTTTTTATGTAAGAGTTTTTTACTGGTATAATTTTTGTATGCAGAATCAGACACAAATTTTATTTTATGAGCGAGAATACTACTTTCTTTCAAATTTTTCTGCTTTTGGCGTTGACTGGAAAGGTGCATTTTATATGACATCTGAACACGTGTATCAGGCAGAAAAGTTTCTTGACGAAGCTGTCCGAGAAAAAATACGATCTGCAAAGTCGGCACATGATGCAAAGCAAATAGCAAGAGCTAATATAGACTTGTGTAGAGACGACTGGGAAAGTGCCAAGCTTGGGACAATGAAAGATATTCTTCTTGCTAAAGTCTCACAGCATGACTACATAAAAGAAAAACTTGTTAGTTCAGGAGATGCTACTTTGATTGAGAATTCACCACAAGACTCTTTCTGGGGTTGGGGACCGAATAAAGATGGACAAAATCAGCTTGGAAAACTATGGATGGAAATACGAAGCGAGTTGCGGACGAACACTGCTTAGTGTAACAATTCTCTATGTCGCTTTCTCACGTGCCAACATTTTATGCAAAAGATCGAGCGTCATGGCGAGTATGGCTTACAAAGTTTCATGGTACAAAAACATCTATTTGGCTTGTGTGCGACAAAAAGGGGCCGAGCAAAAAACGACTTCTGTCCTATGACGACATTGTCGAAGAAGCGCTTTGTTTTGGGTGGATAGACAGCCTACCTCGCAAGCTCTCAGGCACACAGTCGATGTTGTACATCTCAAAACGAAAACCAAAGAGCGAGTGGTCGCAGCTTAATAAAGCGCGTGTGGAAAAACTTATCAAAGAAAAGAAAATGCATGTTGCTGGCATGCAAGCCATTACTCTTGCAAAAGCAAACGGTTCGTGGAGCAAAATAGATGCGGTGGAGAATTTGGAAATAGCTAAGGACTTACAAGAGGCACTTACTCTCAATAGGCTTACCAAAACATTCAATACTTTGTCGAAAAGCGTTCAAAAGGGTTTGCTTCATAAAATATATGGAGCTAAAAAAGAAGACACAAGAAAAAAGTATATAGATCAAACAGTTCTTTTTTTGAAGAGTAAAGATAATGTTTGATACGTTTAACCATTCGATCTTGTGATCACAGTAGGCAGGAGCCTACGCATCAAGATACTTACTTGAAAAGAGGGGATGCCTTTGTAATTCTTGCAAGACCGTTTCATCTTTGATGAGCGTAAATCGTGGCCCGTAGTAATTGGATTCCGGTCTATCCACTGAATCTATAAAAAGTTCCAAGGGTCGCACAAAATAACTAATTCCTTTCTCTGACTCATTTCTTGGTTCACAATAATAGAGGGGTTTTATGACAACAAGGACTCTCGTTCTGTTTTCCATGTCGTGAGCAAGACCAAGAATGAGATATGCGCCATGCTCTATGCCTTTCTCTGATTTTCGTTTGAAATGATAGTATATCTGACCTGGCTTTATTGCATACTCTTGCATACATTACTTTTTAGCTATTTCGTATCCATCATTGATGTCCTTTACACTGAATCCTTTTGCTTCTATATCTGCACGTAAGCGGTCCGACTCCGCCCAATCTTTATTTTTTCGGGCAAGGAGGCGTGCTTCAGCAAGGGCAAGTATTTCTTCAGGAACCACTTCTTTTTTCTGAGAGGCGAACTGTAGGCCAAGTACTTTGTCGAGCTCGTCTATCGTTGCCTTCTTGTTTTCGTCACTATCATCTGACTTTATGTATTCCCATACGTATGCGATCACTTGCGCGGTGTTTATGTCATCATTGAGAGAGACTTTACATTTTTGAATTACTCCAGTATTTATTTCACCAAGAGTATCGCCAAAAGAAAGATAGGCACCATACAAACGATGAAGCGCTGTCTGTGCTGCTTCGATGGCCTCAAAAGAGAAGTCAGTTGTGCTTCGGTAATGAGATGTAAGGAGCCAGTATCGGTATGCAAGTGGAGAAATATTGCGATCAAGAAGTGTCTGCAGGCGAATAAAGTTTTCGCCGGACTTTGCCATTTTACCGTCTTTTACGTTCAAAAAATGCACATGCATCCAATAATGCACATACTCGTGCCCTGAAGCGCATTCAGATTGGGCAATTTCATTTGTATGGTGCACAGGAATGTGGTCGATACCTCCTGTGTGAATATCAAACGGCGTCCCTAACAGCTTTTCGCTCATTGCAGAACATTCAATGTGCCACCCGGGAAAGCCAATGCCCCATGGAGACTGCCACTCCATGTCTCGTTTTTCATTTTTGGGTGAAAACTTCCAAAGTGCAAAGTCGGTCGGGTTTTTTTTCTCATCATTCACTTCAACCCGCGCTCCTTCTTGCATGCCTTTCACGTCAAGTTTTGCAAAGTCTGCATACTGTGGAAACTTGCTGGTATCAAAATACACACCGTCAGAGGTCTTGTATGTGTAGCCTTTTTGTTCGAGTACTTGCACAAGTGCTATTTGCTCTTGTATGTACTCTGTTGCACGAGGGAAATGTGTGCCTTGTGTGCGTATGTGTAGTGAGGCAAGATCTTCTTTGAACGCGGTCTCATATACTTTAGCGATGTCCCAGGCAGTTTTACCTTCACAGCGCGCACCTTTTTGCATTTTGTCTTCACCATCGTCACCGTCACTTACAAGGTGTCCTACATCGGTGATATTGATTACCTGGTGTACGGCATACCCATTCCATTCAAATGTGCGCCGCAGAATATCGGCGAACACATACGCTCGCAAGTTGCCAATATGTGCAAAGTTGTACACTGTTGGCCCACAGTGGTACATGCGTACTTCACCTTTGCGGATAGGCATAAAAAGCTCTTTTGTACGTGTCTTTGTATTGTAGAGGTATATGTCGGTGCTCATAGCCATTCTTGTTGTTTAGCGAAAACGAATATAAGTGCACTCAGTGAAAGGGCCCCAAAGAGTATTTGTAACGGCGTTACCGCAATATCCATGACTGAAATTATCGCAGGTACAAGTGCAATCGGAAGTGCGATAAAGTTTACAACGGTCAGCAACTTCATAACTTCGTTTGTACGAAACGCGATCAATGAGTCGTTGGTACCTTGGAGACTGTGAGTGATTTCTTGATAGTGCTCAAGAGCACTCCATATTTTGTCGTACTCTGCCTGCACTTTCTCTGCCTCGGCTCGAAAGATGACGTTTTCGGTGAGCTGTTTCCAGATGTCTCTATGGAATCGAAGTGCTCGCTTGAAGTCAAGAAGTTTATGATTGATTTCTGAAATCTTTTCAACGGTTCTCTTGTGGCGTTCACCAAAGATTTTTTGCTCTGTTTTTTGAATGGTGTCGTCAACATCTTCGAGTTGTTTGCCGATCTTTCTATACTGTCGGTATACAATGTCAAAGAAGAGGTCACGGGTTGTTTTGATATTCTTGTTTTCGAGTACCACATCACTTGCAACTTCATTTACACTTCCTACTTTTTCGTAGTGAACTGTAATGAGATATGTGGTGCCGATAATAAAATCAACTTCAGTTTTTTTGCCACCAATTGAGACACCTTCTGAGGTAGGGAACTGTATGACTGCGTAGGTGTGTGTGTTAAAAAAACGAACTTTTGAACGCTCAATGTTTAGGGCAAGCTCGTCCCGTACCGATGTGTCGAACTTGAACTCCGTGAAAAGCTCGTGCACCTCCTCCACAGTAGGGTTCTGCACGTCTACCCAGGTAAAAATCTTAGTTTCAAAGCGCGTAATCACAAAATTATTGTATCAAGATGGGGGAGAAAAGACTATTGACACAACGCGTTCTGTATGCTAATATATAAGTAACGGGCCACAGTGGCCTAAAACGAGGGGATGCAAATGAAAAGCGCAGTCGTTTTTTGTTTTTTGTTTTTTTCGTCGGTCGCACATGCGGTCGACTTCTCGGCAACGTACTGGCTGAAAAGCCAGTACGTTGGTGCAAATGGAGCGGTCTTTGAAGACCGTCCAGTGGCACAGGTGACCGTTGTCGCCAGTGGCGAGCGATGCTCTGCATCGCTCTGGGCATCCACAACACGCGAAGGGTGGAAGGCTCGGGCCGGTGACGAGCTCGACTACAACATCTGGTGCTCGTGGGGCTCGGTGACCATGGCGGCGTCGTATTACGACCTTTCCATGCCAGGCGGGGTCTCGGATCTCAACTTGCGCTACGGCTTCGGGGAATGGTGGATCAAAACGTCTTGGTTTAAGACGTTCGAGCTTAGTTTCCCGGGCGGCACGATCGCTGCTGTCGGCCATCAAGGGTGGTCCGCCGAGCTTGGTGAGTGGAATCTGACAATTTCACCCCAGGCCTCCTACGACTTTGGAGCATTCGGCTTCGAAGAGGGTGTGATCGGGAAAGTGTCCACGACACTTTCAAACGAAAAGGTCACCTTCGGAGTCGAGTTTTCAGACGGCATCACGGTCGGAGATCGTGGATCCGAGGTTGTCTTCTGGGTTTCGCAGACGTTTTGACGTTTGCGGCTCATATAGAGATTGGGATTTGGCGAGCCGGGGTCTAATGACCTCGGCGTTTTTGTTTGACCCTTCATTTTAATTTTGGGATACTTGCTCTATGAGATTAAAACTTTTTGCATTCCTTGCGCTTCTTGTGGGTGTGTTTTACGGTGGGTATGCACTTGGTGTATCGCACTATGATTGGCAAAAGCTTGTCGCGCAAGAAGTCACAGGTACGTCTGTGCCAAAAGAGGTAGGCGTTGCAAACGCAGACTTTGCACCGCTTTGGAAGACGTGGACTATTTTAAACGAAAAGATTGTTGCTCCGCAGTCGACAACAACAAAAGCGGTCACCAATCAAGATAAAGTCTGGGGCGCAATTCAAGGGCTCGCTGCGTCTTATGGCGATCCATACACTGTCTTTTTTCCACCACAAGAGTCAAAAGCGTTCGCTGAAGCCGTGAAGGGCTCATTTGGGGGAGTGGGTATGGAGGTGACGATGAAAGACAAAGTGATTACTGTGGTCACCCCACTTCGCAATACTCCAGCCGAGCGAGCAGGCATCAAAGCAAATGACCGTATTGTGGAGATAGACGGCATCTCGACTCTCAACATGTCTTTAGACAAAGCCGTCTCGATGATGCATGGCAACCCGGGCACCATTGTTAAACTAAAACTTATTCGTGAGTCTGAGCGTCGCGAGCTTGACCTCACTATCACTCGTGCAATCATCGAAATTCCAACCATTGAAACCGAGCTCAAAGACGACGTGTTTGTCATTCGCTTGTTTAGCTTTACGGAAAACTCTGCGACAAAGTTCAAAGATGCGCTTGTGGAGTTCTCTACCTACTTCGACAAAGGTACGACCAATAAGCTCATCATTGACTTACGAAAAAATCCTGGAGGATATCTTGAGTCTGCTGTCGACATTGCATCGTTCTTCCTACCTGAAGGAAAAGAAATTGTACGAGAAGCGGGTAATAGGCAGTACGGAGAAAAAGTGTATCGAAGTCGTGGGTTTGATGTCTTTGGCGACAAGCTCAAAATTGCGGTCATTATAGATGGGGGATCGGCATCGGCGTCCGAGATTGTTGCCAGCGCTCTCCAGGACCACGGAAAGGCGATTGTAGTGGGAGAACGATCGTTTGGAAAAGGGTCTGTGCAAGAGCTTGTGCCTATCACAAGCGACACGTCGCTTAAAGTGACTATTGCACAATGGCTCACCCCAAAAGGTAACTCTATTTCCGAAAACGGCGTGACTCCGGATGTGGTGGTCGCGCAAGCAACCAGTACCAAAGAGGGAGTTCCAGAGGTCGACACTCAGCTACTTCGCGCAATTGCAGAACTAAAAAAATAGTATGAAAGTTGTTTTACTTATTGATGTCAAAAAACTTGCTAAAAAAGGGTCTGTAGTAGAAGTTGCAGATGGGTATGGGGCGTTTCTTATTCAAAAGAAAATGGCCAGCCTTGCAACAGACAAAGCGCTACAAAAGGTCACACACGTTCAAAAACAAAAAGACGTACAAGAAGATAGACAGATACAAATATTACTCGATGCATATGAAAAACTCACCGGAGTGGAGATACGTATTCCTGTGCGTGTAAACGAAAAGGGGGTCCTCTATGGCAACTTGCACGCACTAGAAATAAGTCAGGCACTCAAAGACACACACAGTGTTTCTCTTCCACCGGGTGTCATTTTTCTTAAAGAGCCACTCAAACAGCTTGGTAAACACGATGTTTCTCTGCAGGCAGGCAAAGTAAAAAAGAGTATTGAGATAGAACTTGTCCCTGAGACGCAGGTCAAGAGAAGGTAGGGTAGAAGTTGTTATCCTAATTATCGCAAACTTAAGTGTTATTTCTTGAGGTGGGCGTAGGTTTGGGAAAGAAATAGCACTTAGGTTTGCTTGGTACGGGCCTAAATTATAAGATTACAAATAAAAAATCCCGCGAGATGCGGGATTTTCATTTAGACAACGTTCGCAACTTTTTTTGTAGAATTTGTACCGTCCACATTCTTCTTTCGTTTTGAGGTGTAGGCAACTTTTCCAGCGCTGACTGCGTAGAGAGTATAGTCTTTGCCAGTTTTTACATTTTTTCCTGCAAGTATCTTAGAGCCTCGCTGTCGCACGATGATTGACCCTGGATTTGCTTTTTCTCCTGCGTACAACTTAATACCCAAATATTTTGGTTGTGAATCGCTTAGGTTTTTTGCCGTTCCGGCGGCTTTTCTTGTTGCCATATAGTAATATACTACGTATAAATAACGTGGATACAATAATACGATACTTTAAAGATAAAATCAACTCTCTCGGAGACACGCTTGTGCGCCAAGATATTTTTGTAGTCATCATACTTTTCTGTGTTGCTATCATATCTTTTGCCCTCGGCTATTTTGCTCGGGGCGACAAAAGTGAACGTGTTCCCATAGTTGCCTCAAAAGCCTTCTGTGTGAATCCAATCACGGAAGAGACAACGAAAAACACGGCACGGCTTGCCCAGGGTACGAGCACCATTGTCGCTTCAAAATCGGGGAGCAGATACTACTTTGTGTGGTGTAGTGGCGCAACTCGGATATCAGAGAAAAATAAAGTATACTTCTCATCAAAAGAAGACGCTGAGAAAAAAGGCTATACGCTTGCTTCTGGTTGTAAGTAGTAGATGCCCGTACTTCAAAATAGATTCTTTACAGCTATGAGAAAAACAAAACATCTTATATTTGGAGTACTCCTCATGCTCATAGGTATTGGACTCTGGGTGTTGCCGGTTTTGCCTGGGTTTGTGCTTGCAATTGTGGGCTACCTTTTGATCGGAATACATTACCCGAAGCTTCTGGTACCGCTTGACGCGCTTGCTCGCAAAAACAAACGAGTAGAAACATTGTACCAATCAGCAAAAGCAAAACTCACAAACTTTTTGTAAGTACCCTTGCATCTTTTTCTACGGTGTGATTTGATATATACATGACTAGCCGTTCTGTCATTTTTGCAGGAGCGTATCTCGTGAAAACACAGAGGGCTATGAGTCGTGGATAACCACAGCCAAAGACTCAGAAAATCCCTCGAAGCAATTCGAGGGATTTTTCGTTAAAGAAAGTGTGGATTTGAAAGATAGAGGTAAAAAATGCGCCTGTCAGCACCAGAAGGAGTATCCGACCGTCGATGCAACCGGCTGCAAGGAAGTCGACGCTGCCAAAAACTTTGTGAATCAAGTAGGTGTCCCGGTGGCAAAAAATGTGTGTCGCCGAGGTCTGGGACGGTATTGGAGGTTGCCGGCTTAAAGCTCAATATCAGAACAGTCCGAAGTGTATCTGGGTCTCTCGGGACACCGATCAGCCCGCAAGTCAACATGCCGCTAGAACTCAGTCCGTTTATTTCGGGGATCGAGGGCGGTGTTGCGGGATGATCTCAGGCCGTACGTCTCACCGTAATCGATAGGACTTCGATTGCGTATGAGGCGTACGGCTTTTTCTATGCCTTGGTATCTCGTGATATCATACATAGCATGAACGCACAAAAAATATTTTTCCTCTCACTTTTTTTGGCCGCCTTTGCGCTCCTTGGATACATCTTCCTTCCTTTTCTTGGAGTTATTCTTCTTGCGGTGGTGACAGGCATTGCCATTGAGCCGCTTTATATAAAGATTAAAAAAGTATTACGTGTCGGACCTTCCATTGCTTCTTTTGTCACGGTACTTTTTGTGCTTCTTGTCATTGCTCTTGCAGTGAGCCTT
>JALHNF010000020.1 GCA_022843645.1 Minisyncoccota bacterium
AGCTATCTGCACTTCAGAAGAACCGGTATCTTTGTCGTGTACCTGGGTTGACTTAATTGCTGTTTGTTTTTTTCGCTTAGTTAACATAGAAACGAAAAACGCTTGAAAAGCGTCTCATACATCCATAATATCACACTTTACTTAACTTTGCAAGCATGTTAGGAATAGGGGTGGGAAATAGTTCCCAAGACCCGGAGAATCCAATGTCAAAGCTTCAAGCCGTATGTCTGCCTCTTATCACGGTTTCCGTTGTCATAATTGCGGTTGTCCAGGTGTTGCAGTATGTCAACACACTGACACCGGAGGAAATTATGGAGCGGATGCAGTCAAGAATCACTGTTTCTGAAGAAGTGGCTTACCCCATGAGTTGTCATGATGGGACAGGCAAGGAGATACCGTGCTCCTCACGATCAGGGTTATAGGTTACTCAGGATTGTGCAAGCTTGTTAGGCGCCGTTTTTGTCAACGGCGCTTTATTTTGCGACATTGAGATGCTTTTTAGATACAATAGGAGTATGGACCTTCAAACTCTCAAACGGCATTTTTTGGAATATGTGGAGATTGAACGCGGACGAAGTTTAAAGACCGTACAAAATTACGAGCATTACATAAACCGTTTTTTGGATTTTTTGAAATCAAACTCTCTTTCTGCTATTACCGATGACTCGATGCGTGAGTTTCGGCTGTATCTCAATCGTCTCGACCGCCCCACTCCGGCGGGAAGGCCAAAAGAAACGCTCAAAAAGAAAACGCAGAATTATCATTTGATCGCGATACGAAGTTTTTTGAAATATATTCGAAAACGTGGCTTTGAAGTCTATGCCCCAGAGCGTATAGAGCTTGCAAAAGTTCCTGAGCGAAGCCTCGACCTCATCTCTCACGACGAGCTTGTGCGACTCCTTGCTGCCCCGCTTCAAGAAAAAAATGAATTACGAAAGTTGCGTGATACTGCACTTTTTCATCTTTTCTTTTCGACAGGACTTCGTGTCTCTGAGCTGTGCGGTTTGAATAGAAATATTGATTTACAACAAGATGAAATCTCTGTACGAGGAAAGGGTGAGAAAGTTCGTGTCGTATTTTTGACCGACGCCGCCAAAGAAGCGATCAAAGACTATCTTGCAAAACGAGTCGATGTTGATCAGGCGCTCTTTATTCAACTTGGTCCTGGAGCCAAACACAGAGAGACACTGCGTCTTACGCCGCGCAGCATTGAGCGGATAGTAAAAGACTATGCGGTGAAAGCAGGGATTTTGAAAAAAGTCACTCCGCACGTGCTTCGGCACACATTTGCCACCGACCTTCTTTTCAATGGCGCAGATCTTCGTGCGGTGCAAATGATGCTTGGCCATGCAAACATTAGTACAACGCAAATTTACACACATATCACCGACAAACAGCTTCGCGACGTGCACAAAAAGTTTCATAGTGGGAATAAGTAAGTGCCAAAGGTGTTTGGAGATTACCACGATCGCTTGACGCCATGCTGTTATCGTGATAAATCATAACGAGGTACCGACGACTTGTGTCTAGGGCCAGAACGGAGGACTTCAAATGATAATCATGATCGTTACTGTGGTTACGAAACTCTTGAACCTGTACATGAGAAGACTGAGTCTAGACGCGTTCGAAACTGTTTCAGCAAAGTGGGTCCAGCTTTGTGAGCGTCATGGAGTAGATCCAGAAACTGTCCTGGATCCGGATGTCCCTATACCATCCCCAGGACTTAGCTATGACCGAGAGAGGCTCGTGTATGGCGCATGTGCAATCTGGCCAGATCCGATGATTATTAATATCTTGGCATATAATTTGCCGCATATTTTCAGAAACTGGAAACCGTCAACTATCTGAAGGCTGCCAGTTTCTAAGGTGTTTGCCACCCGTGCGCATGTGCGCCGGGTGGCTTTTCTTTTGATACACTACAGTCATGAATATCATTTCTTGGAATGTAAATGGAATACGAGCAATCGAGAAGAAAGGCGCATTCCAAGAACTTTTTGCACTGTCGCCTGATATTGTGTGCCTGCAAGAAACCAAAGCGCACAAAGAACAGCTCTCACAAGCCCTCATCTCCCCTTCCGGATACAAAAGCTTTTTTCACTCAGCAACGAGTCGCAAGGGCTATAGCGGTGTAGCTATATATATCAAAGACGGTATTTCATGTGAAGAAACAAAACCACATGATACGTTTATAAATGGCGACCTTGAGGGTAGGCTCATTATTGTGGAGCTCAAAGATGTGTATCTCATCAATTGCTATTTCCCCAATGGTGGCGGCGAAGACCATCGTCTCTCATACAAACTTGCTTTTTTTGATGCGTTTACAAAAATTATTACTGATTTGCAAAAAAAGAAACCCGTTATTTTTTGTGGTGATGTAAACATCGCGCATACCGAGGTAGATCTCGCTCGGCCAAAAGAAAATGCAAAAAGTATTGGGTTCTTGCCCGAGGAACGCGCGAAGATTGATGCCATTGTCAAACAAGGCTTTTGCGATGTGCATCGTACACTTTTCCCTGACACGCGCGATGTATACACATGGTGGGACATAAAAACTCGCTCGCGAGAGCGTAATGTTGGCTGGAGAATAGATTACTTTTTTGTGTCACAAGTGCTTATGAAGAAAGTCAGTGATCTCAAGACGCACGCAGACTTTACGGGCTCAGACCATTGCCCTGTCGAACTCGTTCTAAAGTAAACTTTGGTTTATTGACACTGGTACTCCTTTGGTGATAGGAATGAGATGAAACTCACAATAGTTGTGAGTATGGAGAGTGGTGCGATGTCAGAACTATGTGTTCCGTTAAGGCGGTCTCTGATCAAGAGTTGGCGAGACATTCGACAGAAATTTCCAAAAAGAAACTTTGACAAAAGGCTTTGTGGAATTGCTTTGTCGGTCGCTAGAATTCGTTGGTCTGAAGAATGTCTGAATGACTTCGGCCAGGTCATCCCGTTAGAGCTCTGTAGAGCGCTACGAGATGGTCACAAATGTTCACTCGATGAGGCGCTGGTGATTGGTTGGTGGTTTGGATACACAAACTACTTGATTCAGATCGGGTACCGAGACCTTTGTGATGAAAGTCATTGCTAGAAATAGAATTCAAAAACACCCGCGACATATCGCGGGTGAATTCGTTTTGGAAAAAAGATAAAACCTAGAGTGAGCTTGTTGGTTCTTTTACTTCAGATGCTCGTTCATTGTGAGCTTCTTTGCTGATGCCGCAGGCTTTCATGTCTGTATCAAATGTGCTCCATGAAGTTTTGCGTACAGATCGAAGTGTCTCGTGTGCGCTTTTTTGAGAAGTTCTAAACGTGTCGTATGCAGCTTTGCGTGCTGAAGAGCGCTCTTGTCGAGTTGGCTTTGCCCACGCGCTCTTTAAGGCGTCTTTTCGTACCGTGAGTGCGCTTGTGATGGATGTATTAAATGCGCCGTGAGCTGTAATGATTGCGGAGTCTCTTTTTTCAACCGCGTTTTGAATACAAGTAACATTTAAAGTCGCTTGGTTTTGTGGTATTTGGCTCGGTCTTGATTCAGCAAACGCTGCTCCTGTCGCAGCAAAGAAAACAAGAGCCGTAATAGAAAGTGTTCGTGTCATATGTATGTATACACCTTCGTATGTGAAGGTCTTGTAGTATATAACGAAGAGCTACTTTTTCTGTGACGCGCTTTTCTTTACCGCTTCAATGCCGGGTAATGTGCCATTAGTGAGATAGTCGAGCATTGCCCCGCCGCCTGTTGAGACGAAGTCCATCTTTGTATCGAGTTTTGCTTTGCGTGCAAGAGCAACTGTGTCTCCGCCGCCAATAATCACTTCTCCTTTCACAAGTGCAAGCTCTTTCAACACTGCTTTTGTGCCACCGATCCACCCTTCTTCATACATACCAAGCGGGCCATTCATGATAATAGTTTTTGCTTTTTGAATTTTCTGCGCAAGAAGCGCAACTGTCGCTGGCCCAATATCAACAATTTTGTCTCGCATACTCAGATGACGAATATCTAGAACGTCGCCGTTTTCTGTCACGCCATCGATAGGAAGCAAAATGTTTGGCGCTTTGGTGATTGTAGTTGGTACGGGAGTGCTTGAGTCGGAAAGTGACATGCCGATATCAACACCACGAGCCTTCAGGATATTGTGCGCAAGTGCACCACCAAGAAAGATAGTGTCAGTTGTTTTGATATATTTTTTTATGAGAGGAAGTTTGGTGCTAAACTTTGCACCGCCTAAAATGAGAAGTGACGGTTCTTTTGGTGTGAGTGCGTTTTCAAGCCCTTTAAGCTCGAGCTCAAATTCTGGCCCAAGGAAGCTTGGTAAAAATGTTGGAAGTCCAACTATTGAAGAGTGCCGCCTGTGTGCTACCCCAAAACCGTCCTGAATAAACATATCTCCAAAGCGTGCGAGTGCTCTAGCGAAACTTGGCGCACTGTCTTCTTCCCCTGGCTGAGAGCGTAGGTTTTCAAGGACGAGTATCTCGCCGTTTTTTAAACTCTCCACCGCATGGAGTGCCCTATCGCCTATTACGTACGGCACATGGGAAATGTTTTTAACTTTCTTTGCGAGAATTTTCACGACACCTTGGAGGCTTTCATGCGCGTCGCCTAAGTGACTCAAGACAATCGTCTTTACCTTTTTCTTTTGCAAGAGTTGTAGTGTGCGAAGCGCTTGCTCTATGCGAAAAGTATCTTCTATTTTTCCGTCTCGTATTGGTACATTTAAATCAAGTCGGACGATTACCTTCATGCCAGGTTTGAGTGTCTGCGGTTTCAAAAAAGGGAGCGTTTCCATAGTATGTACATTATACCTGAGCTACTTCATTAATAATATGAACGAAATGTTTTGGCTTCAGACTCTCTCGTCCCACAAGAAGGCCCTGCACACCACCTTCTTTCACAAACATTTTTGCGGTTTCTGGCGACACAGACCCACCATACAGAATTGCCACACCCTCTGTTTTCTTTGCTCCAAAGACGTCACTCAAAAACCTTCGTATAGAAATGACCACCTCCAAACATTCAGCGCTCGTCGCTACTTTTGTCGCATCTTTTCCTATCGCCCATACTGGCTCGTACGCAATGGTAAGAAGCGACAGGTGTCGAGGGGCAAGCTTTTTGAGCGCAGAGTGTAGCTGCTCATTTACCGTTTCTAAATATGTACCGTCTTTGTCTCGAGCAGATTCCCCAACGCAAAGGATGAAAGGAAGTTTGAGTGTGAGAGCGGTTTCTACTTGTTTTGAGACAATGTCATGCGTTGCCCCGCGAGCTCTGTCTTCAGAGTGCCCGATAAGTGTGTACGTTGCTCCAGCACTCATTCCCTGAGGGGCAGATACGTCTCCTGTATACGCGCCTTCTTCTTCAGTACTTATCCGTTGCATTGCGATTGGGAGCTTTACTGCTTTGTGAATGTCTTTAATAAACGGTGCAGGGACGGCAAGAATAACTTTCGGAGACTTTTTTGGAATGTTACGCGCAATCTTTTTTGCGCAGTCTATTGCCTCGGCGAGTGTGCGAGGATTCATTTTCCAATTCCCAACAACGATTGCTTGCTTGACCTTCTTCATGCTTTGTATTGTATCACATTCTTGGTATACTTAGCATGTTAAGTCATGAACGCACGTCCTGTAGCAAAAAGTACGTCAATTAATCGAGAGCTTTTTTTCATGCTTCAAAAAAGCCTTTTTTTCTTTGATAAAATGGCAGACCAAGCACTTCGAAAAGAGATGGATCTTACATTGGCGCAATTCCATGTGCTTATGATGGTGTACCTGCATGGCACAGCATCTCAACAACGTGTCGCGGAAATGCTTCAAAACACACAAGCCTCGATCAGTCGCCAAGTCGCGCTTCTCTTGCAAAAGAAATACCTCACCCGAACACAAAACCCCGAAAACAAAAGAGAGTATCACCTTGTGAATACCTCACTTGGCACATCGCTTGTAAAAAAAGGAGTCAAAGTGCTCGATGTGCTCTTGCGTGAGACGTTCTCTTCTATTTCAGAAAAAGATAAAGAAAAAGTAGTGCACCATTTAAACACGGTTATTCACTCTGTTGGTGTCAAACATACGCACTTACATTGTGACCTGGCAGATATGGAAAATATGGAAAGCTGCGTGCGAGAGAATTTGAAGAGACTTTAAACGGCGTGTCTGCTCAAGTAGACGTAATAAGCGTCAAACTTTTTCTTGACAGAGAGTGTGTTTTTTGGAAGTAATTGAGGTACGCCAAAGTAGGCGGATAAAGGAGGGTGTCGTGTCGAGATTAGAGATCGAAAGAAAGTGGGTGCTTGGTGGTGTGAGTGTAGATGGGCTTTTTGAGCTTCCACGTAGTACTTTGCGCCAAGGCTATATAATTTCGGATACCCGGGGAGAGATTCGCATTCGGAGCTCTTCTTCTGAAGAAGAAACCGAATTCACTTTGACTGTGAAGGGCTCTGGAGACCTCTTCCGTTCAGAAGTTGAGGATGAGATTTCGTCGGAGATGTTTTCTGCCCTGTGGCCTCGTTGTCGAGGTTCTTTTGAGAAGTTTCGATTCGAGCACCTAAGCGGTGTGACGATCGATGTTTTCACAACTCCAGGACTTCAGGGGCTCGTGATTGCGAAAATGGAATTCGACACTATTGGGGCAGCAGAGTCGTTCACCTTTCCCACTGACTTTGCCTCAAGGTGGATCGATGTGACCAAGCGCAAAGACTTGAAAGGAAAAAATCTTGCGTTGGAAGGCCTTCCTCCTGATTGCGAAGAGTATCTCAGCATCAATGCGGGGATACAGCGATTCTTGGCGCAGGGATGTGCTTGAACCTGTTCGTTTTGTAATCAGTCTTACAGCACCCTGGAACGTGATTGTTCCGGGGTGTATTTTTTGCCTCAAAACACTTAACATGCTAACATTTGAGTATATTACATTTTATAGTATGAAACACATCAAACGGCTCTGGGGGACATATAAAACATGGATTATCGTTGCGATTCTTGTTTTAGGACTCATTTTCTTCTTCTCTCGAAATGGCGGTGGAACGGCAAGCGACATGCAGACTGTTGTTGCGCAAAAAGGAACTTTGGAAGAAGTGGTCAATGTCACCGGCCGAGTGAAACCTTCTCAAGAAGTTGAACTTTCGTTTGAGCGCGGTGGTGTGGTGCGTGGGGTGAACGTCAAAGTCGGCGATGTGGTGGCACGCGGTGCAACCCTTGCCTCTATTTCAAATGGCGACGCACAGGGGCGACTACAAGAAGCACAAGCGGGCCTTCTTGCGGCACAGGCAACACTTGATCAGCTAAAGCGTGGCGCTCGACCAGAAGAAATTCGTATCAAGGAAACAGCTGTGCAATCTGCAAAACAAGATCTTGCAAATAGCTACTTAAATGTTCCTGATGTGCTTCGTAGTGGATTTGCAAACGCAAGTGATGTGGTGCAGGTGAGACTCACTGCCCTCTTTGATGGTCGCGGGGGATCTGGCTACAAACTCACATTTTCATCATGTGATGCGCAGACAGAAATTGATGTGACAAATTTGCGTTTTGAGGCAGACGTTGCACTCCGAAACATGCAGCAAGCTATCAGTGCTGTTGATGTAACAAATGGAAGTACGACGGATGGAGTGCTTAAAAATGTACAAACTGATTTACAAAAAATAGATCAATTTGTACGTCGTACAGGAGACTTGCTCACCGTATCGTGCGCCCTTGCGAATAAAGATCTCGACGTGTATCGCTCAGCGGTTGCACTTGCAAAAACTCCGCTCAATGCTGCCCTTTCTGAAGTTTCAATGAAGCGAAATGCTATTTCATCACAAAAGCTCCTTGTTGAGCGCGCAGAGAACGACCTCGCTATCACTCTCTCCGGTACTGACGCTGAACGTATTCGGGCACAAGAAGCCGCTGTCAAACAGGCTGAAGCTCGTGTAATGCAAGCAAGAGCCGATGTAACTCAGACAATCATCACAGCCCCGTTTACTGGCCGAGTGACAAACGTAGAGGCTAAAAGCGGACAGTACGCGTCCCCAAGTATTTCTCAGATTACGATGATTTCCGATAGTGCGTTTGAAATTGAAGCACGGATTCCTGAGGTGGACATTGCTCGAGTGAAAGTGCAAAACAAAGCGTCTGTGTGGATAGAGGCCTTTGGCAAGGAAGAACTCTTTGATGCTGTGGTAACCCAAATCGATCCAGCAGAAACTATTTCTGATGGCGTCTCGACATACAAAGCAACACTTCAGTTTGTAACAAAAGACGATCGTATCAAGTCAGGTATGACAGCAAACGTGGACATCATTACAAGTCAAAAAGAAAATGTTGTGTCTGTACCAGCACGTGCCGTGCAAACTGGTGACGAAGGAAGATTCGTGACTGTCAAAGACGGTGAATCAACAAAAGAAGTTACTGTGCGACAAGGAACGCTTGGAAAAAATGGTGAGCGAGAAATACTTGAGGGTTTGCAAGGTGGTGAGCTGATTGTTATTCCTGCAAGTCGATAATTTCTATGTGGCAAGCAATACAAGTCGGATGGTTTCTTGCCTACCGGCAAATTAAACGATCAAGTATTTGGACAACAGGGCTAATTGTGTTTATCATGACACTCACTTTCTTGAACCTTGTTGTGACCTCAGGTATTTTGGTTGGCCTTATTGTGGGCATCAATGAAGAATTTAAAACTCGTTTGAATGGCGACCTCACCATTTCCCCACTTGATGAGAAAAAGCAAATAGAAAAGACAACAGAAATTGTTTCTATTATTCGCTCGTCACCTGAGGTGAAAACCTACAGTACTCGTTACGTGCGCGGAGTAACATTTGAAGCTGGATACAAAACTCGTAAAGATGCGGATGAGCCAAACGAAGTCGCGGCACCGCTTGTGGGTATTGACCCGCTGCAAGAAGACGCTTTTGGTGGACTCTCGAGTAAAATGATAGAAGGACGGTTTCTTGAGCCAGGAGACTCTGATGCGATTGTTCTTGGAAAAGACTTAGTAGAAAAATATCAAGTTGATGACAATCGCCCATCACTTAAAAACGTAGAGACGGGAGACAAAATCAGAATCACGATTGGTGACAATACAAAAGAGTACACGATTGTGGGTATTATTCGTGCCAAAGCCGATGTGATAAGTGGCCGTGCGTATGTGACAAAAAATGAGTTTCTCAATTTTACAGGTGCGGTGAACTACGATGCTGACGAGATTGGCATCAAGACTACGACAGATGCCGCGGCTCTCGCACTCCAGAAAACGCTTAAGGAAAATGGGTATGGAGCATACGCAAAAATTCAAACCTTCGAAGAAGGTACGCCGCAGTTTGTGCGAGATATCGCAGCGCTTTTTGGTACACTCGGAAACTTTTTTGGATCGATAGGTATTGTGGTCGCCTCCATTACGCTCTTTATTGTAGTCTTCATCAACGCGGTGACACGAAGAAAGTACATCGGTATTTTGAAAGGTATTGGTGTTTCAGAACGTGCCATTGAGTATGCGTATGTGATGCAGTCATTCTTCTACAGTGTTATAGGGTCCGGAATTGGTATCGTGATCACGTATGCGTTTCTCGTGCCATTTTTCCAAGCAAATCCGATCGACTTTCCGTTTAGTGACGGTATCTTGGTTGCCCCACTCGACGGCACACTTACTCGTATGGGGATTCTTGTTTTCACCGCACTTGTAGCAGGATACATTCCTGCAAAGATGATTGTTCGTCAAAATACCTTAAATGCAATTTTAGGGCGCTAATTATTTTTCTCTATGATTACTGTAAAAAAACTTACAAAAACGTTTCAAGAAGGAGAAGTCGTTACTCATGTATTGAAAGGGATTGACCTGACGATCAAGACAGGCGAATTCGTAGCTATCATGGGCCGCTCCGGAGCTGGTAAGTCTACCCTTCTCTATCAAATATCACTGCTCGACCATCCATCATCTGGATCGGTGATCATTAATGATGTTGAAGTCACCTCTCTCCCAATGGAAGACCGCACGCTCTACCGACTCAACAATCTCGGGTATGTATTTCAAGACTATGCCCTTATCCCCGAACTCACTGCCAAGGAAAACGTCGCCCTTCCCCTCCTTATGCAGGGCGTAGCAAAAGACAAAGCGTACAAGAAAGCAATTGACGTACTTTCTTCAATCGGACTATCTGATCGAGCAAATAATCTTCCAAGCAAGCTTTCTGGTGGCCAGCAGCAACGTGTCTCCATTGCGCGTGCAGTGGCACATGATCCGAAGATTTTATTTGCCGATGAACCAACAGCCAACCTCGACTCTGAGTCCGGCCAAATGGTGATGAAACTTTTTCAAGAACTTCATGCAAAAGGTCAGACTATTGTGATGGTTACCCATGAAGAAGAATACGGCAAGCTCGCCGATCGCATCATTCGTCTTTCGGATGGACAGGTGGTGAAATAGTTTTTCCGACAAAAAATAAAATCACTCTTTGGAGTGATTTTATTTTTTATCTTCTTATCTGGAAGCAGAGCTGAGGAGAGAGATTCTTAACGTCTCTACTCCCAAATAAGAAGACATGACTTCTTTGATTGCTAGATTTAGTTTGTTTTTCTATAGTGAGAGCATAGAGGGTTGTGTATATTTTCGAATATTCAAACATTTCTATTTCAATACTCGATAAATATCTCAAATCAATCAAACCATGATTGTTTGAGAAAACCTGTTACAAACACACTTTGTGTTTGTAATTCTTGG
>JALHNF010000021.1 GCA_022843645.1 Minisyncoccota bacterium
GGCTCAAAGTTCGGGTGGAGCAATTTGATATCATTTACAAACTCATCGAATGGCTTGCGGAATACGCAGAGACTATTCGTCCTCGAGAAGAAAAAGATGAGAGTATCGGAAGCCTGAAAGTGCTTCGTATTTTTAGTCAAAACAAAGAAAAGCAAGTGGTCGGCGGAAAAGTATTGCAAGGAATGCTCAAAGTTGGACATATGGTCAAAATCATTCGTCGTGAGCACGAGCTTGGCAAAGGAAAAATTGTGGAACTCCAATCTGCAAAAGTAAAAACAAATGAAGTGCTTGCTGATACCGAGTGCGGGCTCCTTGTTGAATCAAAAACAGAAATCGCAAACGGAGATACGCTTGATTGTTTTATAAAAGTAACAAAGTAAATGTATGGCAACAGGCAAACGAAAAGAGCAATATGGCCTCATGATGAAAGAACTTGCGGCGGATTTCTTTGAGAGAGAGTCGAGTGGTGCGTCGCTTATCACTGTTACCCGTACCGACATATCTCCCGATCTTAAAAACTGCATCGTATATATCTCGGTGCTGCCTGAGTCAAAAGAAAAGGCTGCCCTTGATTTTGCGCAAAGACAACTTGGAGACTTACGCTCATTTGTAAAACAAAAAACAAGAGGTAAAGCGCTTCCCTTCTTTAGAGTAGTACTTGACCTTGGAGAAAAAAACCGTCAACACATCGATGATATTAGTTTTTCAGAAAAGGCAAAAGAGGAATAAAGTCTATCTTCGCACTCTTGTGCTTGTAGAAGTGGTTGCCTGAGAAGTCGATTGAGGTGCAAGTAATTGCAACGCCTCACCGAAAGACGTGGATGCAGTTGGAGTTTCTACAGAGACCGGTTTATTGTAGCTTTTGATGTTGAGGACAAAACGAGCTTGCTCTATACCCGCGCCACCATCACTTGCATCTCTTTCATAATCAAGAGATACACTGCGTGGCAAAAGATCATCTCTCTCAATTTCTATTTCCCCAGAGAGCACACTTGTCTCTCCAGTGTTGCCAAGTATTCCTTCGAGCCCAAATGACGGCGTTACGTCTCCGAACAAAATAGTATGGAGACGACTCGCGAATTCTTTTTGCTTTTCTGTGTCGAGAGTGAAAGAGATCATACGTGTGTCTTCTGTACTAAATGGGTACAAAATACTTGCTGTGTACGAAAAGAGCTCTTGGTCAAGAAACAGCTCTCTTAGTTTTTGTATTTTTTCAAGATTGAGAAGAGAAACCACCCCTTTTGTATCTATGCCGAAGAGTTGCTGCACTTCCCCCATATCAACACGTACCCACATGCCCACAAATGGTGCGCTATCAAAAAAAGATGGTGCTGTAAACACAAGATCGCTCAACTTAAGGTACAGCAGTTTGTTTTGCGAAAGAAGGTCAAATTGTACTGACGTCTCTTCTTGTACATTCATTTCGTCTTGCATACTGTTATCTATCACTACGGCAACTTGATGCACCGGCAGATCTGAAGTAGTAATATCACTCTCTCCGACAAGGGATGTAGTATTTACAAAGTTCTTTTTCACACTACACGGCGATACATTCGTACTCGAGTCTACACCTCCTTTTTCAACACAGAGAGTGCCCGATGCCACAATCTCAGCTTCGTATGAAAGTGTGTCGACAAAAGCAAGTCGCTCCATCATGTTTGCAAGTACAGTTTCAGGTGATTGTTGTCTTAGATACAAAAAAGAGATACTGCCAACAGCAAGAAGAAGAGTGAGCAAAGCAACAAGAAAGAAGAATGCTTTATGTGTCTTTTTTGAGACATGACTTTCTTCATGTGGCACCAGCAACGGTCTCGTGAGAGAAGGGGTACGTACCGAAAGTGCGCTAAATGCCTGCTCAATATCTGCTTTCCCCCACCCGGCTTCAACAAGTACAGCGCGTATGTCTTCGTCGAGCACACCTCGAGCTTTTTGTCTTTGAATGTACAAGTATAAATCTTGATTCATTGTATATAGTATACCTTAGGATATGGAGATTTTTAGTGTAATTTTTATTCCAAGAGAACCTATATTGCGACAAATCGCAATCACGTTATTGGCTAAAAAATGCTAGCATTATTCTAGTATATGAATAAAATCATTACCTCAACAAATCCAGCAAAGGGTTACGAGGAAATCGGTAGCTTGCAGGCAACAAGCAAAGAAGAGCTCGAGGAGGCTGTTGTAAATGCTCGCGCTGCTTTTAGTGAGTGGAGAGATCTTGGTGTTGAAGAGAGAAAACGTTTTTTTGATAGATTTCTCGAAATTTACAAAACTAATATTGATACAATTGCAGAATTACAAACCAAAGAGATAGGTAAATCTCTGGAGAGCTCGCGAGGTGAAGTGGTAAGTGTCATCAGCTGGCTTGAAAATCAGTTAAAGATTGCGCCAGACGCTCTTGCCCCAGTGGTAACTGACTCGTATGAGGATTACAACATTACGGTTCATCGAGAGCCTTACGGAGTTGTTGGATCGGTAGCTCCATGGAATTACCCTACATTTCAATTCGCGCTGGCTGTATTTCCACAATTGATCGCTGGCAATACTGTTGTATTCAAACATTCAGAAGAGTGCGTACTGACTTCCAAACTTCTGGCAGACATTATGCGGGAAGCAGAGTTTCCACCAGGCGTGTTCACAATGATTTACGGAAATAGCGAAGAGGGACAAAGACTCATGGAAAGCAACATTGACCTCATTCATTTCACAGGAAGCACAAAAGTAGGCAAAACGCTTTATAAAGTTGCAGCAGAAAAGTTCGTCCCGGCAGTCTTAGAAATGGGAGGATCGTCGCCAGGAATTATCTTTGAAGATGCGAATCTAGAAAAGGCATGCGTGTCTGTGTTCAACGAGCGCAATAGTAACTGTGGCCAAGTGTGTTCGGCATTAAAAAGACTTTTTGTACACTCATCAAAGTTCGATGAAGTTGTTTCTAGGCTTAAAACGATTTACGAAAAACAGACTATTGGAGACCCGCTAGACCCCAACACGACAATGGGACCACTTGTTGCAGAACGACAACTTGCACAGCTGGAAAGACAGGTTAAAGACGCGGTAGAAAAAGGGGCCGTCGTTGTTTGCGGCGGGAAACGTCCAGAAGGCTTAGATGGCGCATACTACGAACCGACAATATTGATCAATATAAAAGATGATATGGTAGTACTCCACGAAGAAGTGTTTGGGCCTGTTTTACCTATCATACAATTCGAAACAGAAGAAGAAGTGATTCGTATGGCAAATGAGACCGAGTATGGATTAAGTGGTTTCGTATATACAGGAGACATAGCAAGGGGAGAACGTATCGCTCAACAGCTTCAAGTCGGACAAGTAAGCATAAACGGTGAATTATTTTTTGGCGAAAATACACCATTTGGTGGCTATAAGAAGTCAGGTATAGGGAGAGGTGACGGCAAACTTGGGTACATGTACGTCACTCAAACAAAAGTGGTCGCAAAGCCAAAAATACTGTAACAGATATTTCTATTAAGATAATTTTGTAAGTTGTTTTGGTCACAAGTTACTAACTCTACTCCCTCCTTTCAGTCAGTCGTGGACTAAGTACTTGCGACCCCGCCTCGTCTGAAGACAACTGCGGCTCACAAAATTATGCTATCCGAAGCATAATTTTGTGCCTAGGGCGGGACTCGAACCCGCACAAACTTACGTTCATGACATTTTAAGTGTCACGTGTCTACCATTCCACCACCTAGGCGATTATGGAAGAGTATACCCGAAAAATGTTTATTCTAAAAGGAAAATGTGCTACAGTTTGAAAACAAAAGGCGTAGTGGCGAAGTTGGTCAACGCGACGGTCTGCAAAACCGTTATGCACCGGTTCGAACCCGGTCTACGCCTCAATCAAAAAACTTGTTTTTGAAGTTATTGAATTGTTATTGGCATAGAAAATGAGTCATCATTTTGTGGCTCACCTGACGGATTGTCTTTTTTGAAGACAAGCAAAGCAGGCATCGGCGAAGCGGGTTTTGTGAAGATAAGATTTGCGGTAAATGGCACAAAATCTTCTGTCATCCAATCACCTTCGGCTTGAGCGATAACGGTCTGCAAAACATTCCCTTTCATGTCACGAAGCTCTATCGGAAAACTCGCTTCAAAAAACCAATACCCTCTTGCTTTACCTGAGACAACAAAAGGCGAGGTAATCGCCATTGCAGGAAGTGGTGTACTAATAACAATCAGATCATCTTTTTTCTCAAGGGTCGTAGTTGCAGTAAGCGGTGCTTCAGGAGTGTTTTCACTTTGGTCAACCCTAGTATCTGTATTGTCATAGACAACCCATCCAACAACAAATAGGATCAGAATTGCAAGAAGTAGTTTGTTCATACCCTTTCAGTATATCAAACCACATAGTTCGCACTATGCGTTTTCCCCCGCCACATATCCGGTCGTCCAACATAATTGAAGTGAAAATCCCCCTGACGGACGATTAATGTGAAGCAAATCACCTGTAATAAAGAGATTTTTAAGCTTTTTTGACCCCATTGTTTTTGTGTTTATATCATCAAGCGGAACACCCCCGTCAGCCACAACCGCCCTGTCGTAGCCCATGAGGCCCTCTATGGTAAGCGGCATACCTTTTAAAAGGTGGATTATCTTTTTCCTGTCCTCTTTTGAAACACTGTGAACTTTTGTATCACCTATATGTACGGGGAGAAGCATGAGAACTGCATGCGACATACCCTCAGGTACAAAGTCTTTCACGATGTTTTTGAAAAGCTTGTTTTTATTTGCATCAAAAGTGGCTATCACTTTCCTTTCTAGCACATCAAATTCTGTGTCTGGATACATGTCGATCATCGCTGTTACTTCACCTGTATGGAGTAAGTCTCCAACATTCTTCGCCAGATTCAAAATAAGTGGACCAGATACTCCAAAATGAGTAAAAAGGATTTTCCCGACTTTTGAAAGCGCACGCTTACCATCTACAAAAAAAGTAATCTTCATGAAAGAAAGTGATGTACCCGCTAAAGACTTCACCCATGTATCTTTTACAGCAAGCGGAACAATGCTAGGTGTTGGGCTTTCAACAGTATGGCCAAGGGCACGCAACCACGCAAAACCATCACCTGTTGAGCCGGTCTCTGGGTGCGACATGCCACCGGTTGCAAGTACGATGCTTGTACCGGTATATACGACTTTTTTTGCAACAAGATGCGAAACTCGGTCTCCTGTTTTAGCAATCTCCTCTACAGGAGTGTTTGTTTTTATTGTAATGTTTGGATGAGTACAATAAGCTTCCATCACTCTTTTTACATCGGGCGCACTTTCTGTGTGCGGGAACGCTCTCTTTCGCGCCTGCACCACAAGAGGAAGACCTTGTGTTTCAAAAAATGAGAATGTTTCTTTGACACCAAATCGTGCAAATAGAGAGTGGAGATATGGCTCAGCATCTCCGTAATGTTTCAAAAGCGCACGGGTGTCATATTCAGCATTTGTGATATTACATCTCCCGCCCCCAGAAATAGAGAGTTTTTCTCCAAGCTTTTTATTTTTTTCAAGCAGTAATACTTTTTTGCCACGTCGCGCCGCAGTACCTGCGGCCATCATACCGGATGCTCCACCGCCAACAACAACCACGTCAAAAGATAGCCGCTCTTTTTCCATGCAAACTAATCAAGCTTGAATCTTAAAAGTTTCTCGCTTGCATCAAGGGTGCCAGGAATGACATTAAAAATTACAGGAAACGCGAAAAAGAAGAGCGCAAGAGGCAGAGACACAAACACACACAAAAGCCCTACTGTAGTAAAGGCTGGGGTAAGCCAGAGCCTTATCTTCGCTTGTTTAAACGCGCGGGCCGAGAATTCATGCAAATCAACTTCTTGAGAGCGTATCGCGTAATAAAAAACACCCACTGCAATTAAACTAATAAGAAGAATATTGAACCCGTACAAAGCAGTCGCAATTGGATACATACCGTACGCGCCTAGGAGATGCGTAGAGAAGGGCACAAGAGCAATACATGACAAGTACGCCATATTTAAAATCACCATCTGCCTATTAATCGTCTTCGTGAAGTATTGATACAACCCATGATGCGAAAGCCAAAACATGGTGAGAATAGCAAAACTCATGAAGTATGCCAAAAATACAGGCGCAAGCTCCTTGAGTCCGTGTATAAGGTCTGTGTAGTTTTGAGCATGTTCGGGGACCCTAATTTCAATCGCAAGCAAAGTAAGGACAATTGCAAATACGCCGTCTGAAAGAAACTCTAATCGTGTCTTATTCATGGTTTTTTTGTTCTAAATTAAGACAAACTGAGTTCATACAATATCGTTTTCCTGTTGTTTCTGGGCCATCATCAAATACATGCCCTAAGTGCGATTGACACTTCTTACACACAACTTCCACCCGATGCATACCATACTCCATGTCTTCTAGATACTCTACCGCATCAGGGAGCGCTTGGTCAAAGCTCGGCCATCCAGTTCCTGAGTCAAACTTCGCATCAGACCCAAAAAGAGGATTGCCGCACGCAGCACACCTGTAGATTCCCTGTCGTTTTTCATGCAGGTACTTTCCTGTACCAGGCTTCTCTGTTCCCTTTTCTCGAAGTACACGATACGCGTCTTCAGGTAAGATTTTTTTCCACTCATCTTCATTTACTGGCATTTGCTTTGTACTCATATGATAATTATTGTTTTTTTAATACCATAGCAAATTCTTTTTGAACTTTCTCTAGTTTTGGGTTAATAACCAGTTCGCAGTATGGCACGTCTTTGTTTCTAGAAAAATAATCGTGGTGATAGCTTTCTGCTTTGTAAAAAACATCAAGCGGCTTGATCTCAGTAACGATTGGTGCACCTAATTCATGGGAGCTATTAATAGCCTCTATAATCTCTTCCACTATGGCCTTTTGTACCTCACTCGTATAATAAACTGCTGAACGATATTGCGTACCGATATCCGCACCTTGCCTGTTTTTTGTGGTTGGATCATGACTTGCAAAAAATATAGTCAAAATATCTTTCGTCGATATGATCATCGGATTATATGTGACCTGTACCACTTCAGCGTGGCCGGTATTACCATTGCACACTTCGTCGTATGTTGGATTTTTTGTGTGCCCTCCAGCATACCCAGGCAAGACAGATTCTACGCCTTTGCACATCTTGAAAACCGCTTCTACACACCAGAAGCACCCACCGCCTAGAACTATTATTTCATGACGATCATTCATAGTATTTAAAACTTCTCTATAGTATATTCTTCTTGCGCTGTTTATACAAAGTAAAATCCGAGAACAGATTCTCGGATTGTACGTATACTACTTTTTCGCATTCTTTTTTGGTTTCTTTTTTTCTTTTTGATGTGTAACTCCTTTCATACACATGCATTATACCTTGCTACCTTTGCAACATACCACCCATATCCCCAGCTGTCATAAATTGCACATTTGCTGGAACAATAAATACAGACTCATCAGGGCTCCATGGAGCACAGTTGTAGTCACCTATCTCTGAAGCATTCCAAGAAAACGAGCCTGTTGGAGCAGATACACCTTGTGTGTTGGCACCACTCTCAAGGGGAGCCCTGAAGCCCATAGGGTATGCGGACGACCATGTATATGTGTACCCATCACGAACAACAAAAAACGTATTCGTTTTTACCCCTTGAATCACAGACTCGAACATTCCTTTTATTTTATCTTTGTGTATATATACAATACCAGCAGTTTGTACCCCTCCGACATCTTGGTTCACAGTACAAGTGTATGAACCACCTTGCTTGAGGAACTCACTAAATGCCATCTTTTTGGAATTACTCTCGCCTTGCGCTCCGGGGACTGTATTATTTTCCAGAGACGTGTCTGTATTTTTTGTATACACATAGCCTAGAATGGCAACGGCAACAACAATCCCGCTAATGATTATTTTATTCATATCTATCAAAGTACCATGTCACAAGATACACAAAAAGAGTTATGAACTTTTCTGAATCCGTTCAGGAACTACAAAAATAGCAATGACGTACGCGAGTATTCCAGGGACAAAACCCGAAAACACCGTTATGAGTATCCACGCAAGACGAAGAATAGTTGCGTCGATATTGTAATACTCTCCAATGCCGCCAAAAATCCCAGAAATAGTCTTATTCGTTGTACTTCTGAAAAGTCTTTTTTGCTCTTGTTTTGTTTCTTCTGTTTTTGTGTGGGATCCTTGTGTTTGTGATGATTGTTCTTGTTCCATATTCTCCATCATATCCCATTTTTAGGATACAATACAAACTATGCAAATACAGGCAACGAAACACTGGTGGTACTTTCTTTTCAAAGACATAAACGCCGTTATACGGTTTTTGATTGTCTCCGATATTGTGTTTCAAGGAGCCGTTGGACTTTTTGGACCCCTCTTTGCTCTGTATGTAAGTTCCTATATTACCGACACTGATCCAATAGTTGCAACAGGTATTGCGGCATCTATTTATCTAATTGTAAAAAGTGTCGCTCAAATTCCTTCAGCGTGGATCATTGACAAAATAAAAGGAGAGCGAGATGACTTCTTTATTCTTTTCTGGGGAACGCTTATCACAGCGCTTACTCCGATTGCATATCTGTATATAAACACCGCAGGTGAGCTATACATAGTACAAGCATTCTATGGCCTCATAACAGCTGTCACATTTCCATCCTATATGGCAATCTTTACCCGTCATATTGATCACGGCAAAGAAGGCACTGAATGGGGTGTCTACTACACGCTTATCGACATATCAACCGCGGCAACCGCGGCAATTGGAGCTTCAATCGCTGCACTCTATGGATTTCCTGCGCTTATATGGGTGTCTGTTGTGTTCAGTCTTTTAGGTGGCCTGCTCCTTATTCCAATACGACCATATCTACGTATCAAAAAAAACGTTACGTAAACTCAAAGACTATATCTTCGAAGTTTTTTATTTTTCCACTTGCATCACACTCTATTCCCTCTTTTTTGTACAAACGCATTCGTTCTTTTTTGTGTTTTGCATTAAGCCACACAGTACCATTGGCATACACAATTCTATGGAATGGAATGTTGCGTACTCCAGAATCAGATGCCTTACTTAGGATAGCAGTGACGCTTTGCGACGCCATCGCCCCACCTCCTGCGGCTTTCGCAATTCTTCCATAGGTCGTGACCCTTCCTTTTGGAATTAAGAGAGCAAGTGTAAGAACATAGTCACTAAATCTCATATTAGGCAGCCTCTTCTGTTTTGATGAATGACCCATACGTAGCGCCGCAGTGCGCAAATACTTTTTTCATTTCTTGTGTTGGAATATACAAAGAGTGTGTCCGAAGTCCTATATTGAAAGCGCTTTCTGTATTATCAAAGACAGTTTCGTCTACCAAAATAGTAATCGGCGTTTTGTGACCAAATGGAGGCACAGAGCCTATCTGGCACCCCGTGACAGAAAGTACCTCATCTTCCGTAGCCATGCGAATGTCGCGCTTATGCCACCCAAGAGCAGGGGCTGCCTTTTTGAGATTTACCTTTTTATCCGCCGGCACATTGACAACTACCCAATCACCCAAACCATTGGTACAGACAATAGCTTTTATTCCCTGCTTGAGTTCAAACCCTCTCGTCTTTGCAGCCTCATGACTTGTGATAACCGGCTCATGTTCAAGATACGTTGGGTGAAGATCGAGAGTTTCTAAGATATATTTGATTGTGTTTACTTCTTGTAAAGACATACAGAAAGTGCTTGCTACATTGTATACCAAACACAGAACGAATAACTATGCGTTGTGTTTCAATACTGACAATACATGATAGTATATAGCTGTAAATTAATAGAGAGGTGCGTGCTATGGTGCTACTACCTAATAAAACTGAATGCAAAAAGAAATCTTTCTACATCAAGTCCCGAAAGACATAGACAGAGCGCTTACTCACAAAATACGAGATATCTGGGATAGATTGACTCCACTTGCTCGCAACGAGTGGATTTGTTGGGTGACGATTGTGAAAAAGGCAGAGACAAGAAAAGAACATATCGAACGTATGCAGTCTGACTTACTTGCCGGAAAACGACGTCCTTGCTGCTGGCCTGGATGCCCACACAGAAACCCTAACACAGCAAAATGGTTCTCAAAGAAAAGATAGAGGTTCTGAAGAAAGACAACCACAAAACAGAACTGATATTGTAGCGAAAACAGCGATTTTAATTTCGTGCTGCGGGTCTGGAACGATGTTGGAACTTATTTAAGGATGTTTTAACAGTTAAGACTACTCTTTCATCCTCTCTGCACACAAGGCTATGTAGTCCAGTATTTTATTTTTTCTTTGTTGTTTTTCTTTATTTTCTGGATCTTTAAGGCAATCAACTAAAGCAGTGTGGGCATAGTACAAAGCTTTGCTAAATTCCCCTCGTTCTATTCGAAAACCGATGTACCAATCAACTAACTCTTTAAAAGATTCTATCTGTACGGGCTCAACTCTGGTAATTAGGCGAGCAGCTGCACTTATTACCTGTAAAGTATCCATGTCATTATCTCGTACCAACTGTTCAAATTTTAGATCAGTCTCTGTTCTGGGAAACGATTTATCATGTTCTGCTACAAAATCAGTTTTGGGGAAGTGTTCTTTTGATCCTTCAAGCATACATTTATGACGTTATAATAATTGAGTATATTATAGCAGCTTTAATCTGCACGTCTGGGA
>JALHNF010000022.1 GCA_022843645.1 Minisyncoccota bacterium
CGATATGAAAATAGTATTTACAGGCGGAATCACAGGCGGACACTTTTTTCCTATTATTGCTGTGGCTCAAAAAGTTTTTGAAGTTACCGAAGAAAAAAAGTTGCTTGAGCCAAGTTTGTACTACTTCTCAAACAGCCCATATAAAGAGAGTCTGTTGTACGAAAACCACATTCAGTATATAAAAATTGGCTCCGGAAAGCTGCGTCGGTATACTTCAATACTAAATGTTATAGATATTTTTTCATCAGCGTTTGGTTTTCTGAAAGCGTTATATAAACTCTATTCAATTTTTCCTGACGTTGTGTTTAGCAAAGGAGGAGGAGATGCGTTCCCAACACTTCTTGCCGCTAAGATATTAGGCATTCCTGTTTTTATTCATGAGTCAGACTCTGTTCCGGGGCGAGCAAATATGTGGGCTGGAAAGTTTGCTGCACGTATTGCTGTATCCTTTGAAGAGGCAGGAACTTTTTTTCCAAAAGACAAAGTTGCATACACAGGACAGCCAGTTCGCGCAGAAATATTGCACCCACACCACGAGGGAGCACATGAATATCTTGATCTCAAGAAAGAGCTGCCGACGATTCTTGTTCTCGGGGGCTCGCAGGGAGCTGAAATTATTAATGACACGGTACTAAGCATTCTTCCGCAGTTAGTATCAAAGTTTCAAATCATCCATCAAACAGGTCAAAAAAATATTGATGAAGTCAAAAAGCGTGCCGCGCTCCTCCTCAAAGGTAATGAGCAAGCCTTCAACTACAAACCCTATGGTTTTTTAGACGACCTCGCTACACGTATGTCGGCTGGGGCAGCAACTCTTGTTATCTCGCGCGCAGGAAGCACAATATTTGAAATTGCATCATGGGGATTGCCGTCGATCATCATTCCAATTACCGACTCAAATGGAGACCATCAAAGAAAAAACGCTTTCAACTACGCACGAAGTGGTGCATGTATTGTGATAGAGGAAGGCAACCTCACTCCACATGTATTCTTAAGTGAAATTGAGCGACTTATTTCTTTAGAGGACACCCGCACCAAGATGAGCACGCGAGCCACACAATTTTTCAAAGAAGATGCAGCACTCAAAATAGCTCAAGAAATTATAAAAATTGCGGAAGAGCACGAAAGATAGTATTACTATAAAGACATATGTCAGATACTGCAAAAAAGGTAGTCACACGCTTTGCCCCAAGCCCAACAGGCCTGATGCATGTTGGAGGTCTTCGTACCGGGCTCTTTGCCTGGCTTTGGGCCCGTAAAAACAGTGGCACTTTTATACTTCGAATAGAAGACACGGATAAAATCAGAGAAATGCCTGGCTCAAAAGAACAAATAATGGAATCTCTTTCCTGGCTTGGGCTTACATGGGACTTTGGACCAGACAAGCCAGGCACTTGGGGGAGTTGCATTCAGTCAGAACGACTTTCTGTATACAAAACATATGCAGAAAAGTTGATCGAGAAAGGCTTGGCGTATCCAGACCCATACACAGAAGAAGAGGTTGAAGCGTTCAGAAAAAAAGCGGAGGAAAACAAGCTACCATTTCTTTTTAGAAACCATCGCCCAGAAACATTTGAAAGTTGGGATGGCACAAAACCACTTCGATTTAAAGTTCCTGAACTGAAGCGGTACGAGTGGCATGACGAAGTTCGTGGAGCTCTCTCTGCGGGAATGGAGGCGCTCGATGACTTCGTACTTATTAAAGCAGATGGTTTTCCAACGTATAATTTCTGTCATATTGTTGATGACATAGAAATGGGTGTCTCGCATGTAATGCGTGGTGAAGAGTTTATTTCTTCAACACCAAAGTTTCTTTCTCTTTACGAAGCGCTCGGTGTGCAGCCACCTATTTTTGCAACTCTGCCGCCTATTTTGGGAGAAAGTGGTACAAAAAAACTAAGTAAACGTGACGGAGCAAAAGACGTTCTAGACTACAGAGCTGAGGGCTATTTGCCAGGTGCAATGGTGAACTTCCTTGCGTTCATAGGTTGGAATCCAGGAGGTGAGAAAGAAATATATTCTATACAAGAACTTATAAAAAGTTTTTCGATCGACCGTATTCAAAAAGCAGGCGCACGGTTCAATCCAGAAAAACTTGATTGGATAAATAAAGAACACATCAAATTGCTTCCCATGGAAGAAGCATTCGAAAAAATGCTTTCGTACTTTAAAGATGAAAGTCTTTCAGAGCTGTCTCTCGAACGACTCAAAAAGCTTCTTCCTGTTGCCTACGACAGAATGAATACGTTTTCTGACTTTCACACCGATTTTAAAAATGGAGAATATAGCTACATCATTGAAGCACCCGTATACGACCAAAAAAACATAATCTGGAAAACAGACACTCTTGAAAACGCACAGAAACATCTCCGTGAAGTAAAAAGTATTTTGTCCACACTTCCTGACGATCTCTGGAATCTCGAAAATATAAAACATGCCGTGTGGGAATACGCAGAAAAAGAAGGACGAGGAAATGTGCTCTGGCCGCTTCGATATTCACTTTCTGGCAAAGACAAATCTCCAGACCCGTTTACCCTTGCCTTTGCGCTTGGCAAAGACGAAACTTTAAAAAGAATATGACCCTGTGAGAGTCTGGACGCTAAAAGAAAGATTATTGCGATTTTTGGCAAAGAGAGGTGGGGCATACCTAGTGCGACTTTTCTGGAAAATCACAAGGCTCAAAAAATCTCGAGTAAGAGCTATTATCATAAATAGAGATAAGACAAAAATCCTACTTGTAAAAAACATAAGCTATTCAAAGTTCCACCTGCCTGGCGGCGGCATAGAAAAAGGTGAGGACGAGCTCACCGCGCTTCATCGAGAAATAGAGGAAGAGCTAGGAATCACGATGGTGCCACTCTACAAGCTCGGCAAATATAAGTATCAAGGTACGCAGAATTATGTTCATATTTTTGTCGCACAAACTAAAGACGAAAATATAACAATGCAGTGGGAACTTGATGCCGCGGAGTGGTTTGAGGTACAGTCATTACCAAAATTAAAGAATTCTACAAAAGAGTGCCTCCGCGATTACATCGCACACAATGAACCTGTATCTGGAGTCTGGGGATTAGATGATTGACAGAAGTTAAAATAATTATTACTCTTTGGTTGGTCTAGCACATTGAGGAGTTAGTTGTGAGTGAAAATCAGTGGGACCAGTATGTGTGTTTCATAAAGTTCATTGGCTCTGGAGACACCCAACAGGTGGTGGTCGAAGCAACCGACCCAACACGAGGGAATACGAAATGTCGGCTCACATTTCATCGGCCCGGAGGAGATCATGGTACTCGTGTTAAAGTTGTTACGCGAACCAGGCGGGTTCAAGAACTTCAGCTTTTCTTAGCGGCTCAACGCCTAGCATCCAGAAGCTTGAACGAGCAGTCAGGGGAACCGCAAGGAAGTAGCGTGATTTCTTTCACTGCGGTTAGAAAATCGAATTACGGCCCGGGAAACACTGGAATTAGCAAGAGAATTGCCAAAAACGATAATTAAGACAAGGAAGTTTTTAGTGTCATCTACCCCTCTCCGAGACCCCGTTTTGCAAGACGCATACGGGGTTTCATTATCTCTAAAAAGTAAATTTTTTGTATACTGTGTAAATGAATCTTCCTCAAACATCACAGCTTGAAATTTCTCGCAGAGCACTCATGCATAATTTTAAAGCGCTCAAAAACAATCTCTCTGGGGAAACAAAAATAATGTGCGTAGTGAAAGGGAATGCGTACGGCCACGGCCTCGTACACGTTGTAAATGTACTCACAAAAATGCGCCCTGACTTTTTTGCTGTATTTGATATACAAGATGCACTCATCATTCGTAAAATCACAAAAACTATTCCAATACTTGTGCTAGCAGCTGCACAAGACGAATACATAGATCTTGCTTTATCTCACAATCTTTCTCTCTCAGTAAGCTCAAACGAGATTCTTTCGCGTATTATAAAAAAGAAAATAAAAGGCACGCTCAAAATCCATCTTTGTATCGAGACAGGCTTAGGCCGAGACGGCATCTTGCATGGTGAACTAGAAAAGACTCTGGCACGTATAAAAAATCAAAAACACATTAGTATAGAAGGACTCTACACACACTTCTCAGGCGCAGAAAGTAGAACCTTCGACACTCTCACCAAGTCCCAAGTCAAAAAGTTGCTTGAATGGCAAGCGGCATTCAACAAAGCGGGCATGCATCCACTCACGCACGCATCGGGCACTGCAGGAAGTATGCTCGGAGAAGAGTCTAGGCTCTCTATGTGCCGTATTGGAATAGGTTTATACGGACTCTGGCCAAGCGAAGAAACAAAAAAGCTTTCAAAAAGAACTGTTTTGAAACCTGTGCTTTCATGGAAAACGAGAGTTATCGATGTAAAAGAAATTCCAAAAGGTCACGGCATTGGCTATGACATGGGATACATCACCAAAACAAAAACAACTATCGCGATAATTCCCGTTGGGTACTATGACGGCATAGGAAGAGGTGCATCAAATAGGGCATTTGCACTCGTACGTAGAAAACGTGTCCCTATTCGAGGCCGAATAATGATGAATATGTGCGTTCTTGATGTAACAGGGCTTACGGTGAACATTGGCGATGAAGTGGTACTTATTGGAAAACAGGGAAATAATTCTATTACGGTGGAGGATTGGGGTAAGTGGGCTGACACCATAAACTACGAAATAACTACAAAAATAAACCCGTTATTACCGAGAGTTCTTGCAAAATAAAACTAGATGTGTTATTGTAATACTCCCTTCACAGCCAAAAACCAAGGAGGAAACATGGCTGATGGAAGTTCAGATGCGGGAAAAACTCGGTTTTGGAAAAATCCAGAACCTTGCTTGCGAGCAGCGATTTCTCGCGTTTTTAGCGGCGGTCGAGACGACGAAGACCGTATCGAAAAATACGAGAGGTCACTGAATAGGCACTGGGAGAGGCTGCGGCTTCTTGCCCCTCGATCAAAGACGGTTTTTTCTGTTTGTCCAAAAACACAAGATCGAACAGAACTGATGCCATACGATACACAAGGGCTATGTGATATGTTTGCCCACGAAGCTCTTGATGGGAGATTTTTTGTTTGCCTTTCTCAAACCGGACAGAGGGAGTGGAGGATTTATCCACTCATTAGTGATCTTTCTTAAACAAGTTCGGTACGCCACCTCGATAGGATCGAGGTGGCGTTTTTTACTATAAGGTTTTCCTCCAGTTTCCATGAAATAAATCTGAACCAAGGTACTTTAAAACACTTTTTTTCAATGCTACAATGCGTATATGGTCATCACATATCACGGAAAACAGTTTTTCAAAATTCAATTTGGAGATACTATCTTTGCGTTTAATCCAATCTCAAAAGACTACAAAATGCCAAGCGGGAAAAGCACTCGTTTTGGAGCATCTGTCGCACTCATAACAACAGGCATTCCGGAGTGTAATGGTGCGGAGCAAGTTACGTATGCAGGCAAAGAGCCCTTTGTAATTCAAGGTCCTGGTGAATACGAAATCGGCGGTATCTTTGTAAAGGGAGCATACACCGAGACAGTCGTCGGTAAAGAAAAGAAAGTAAACACAGTATACGTAACCACGATAGACAATATAAAAATTGCGTTTCTTGGCTATGCATCTGGAAAATTGAGTGGCGATGTCAAAGAACTTGCAGACCAAGTAGATATCTTGTTTGTCCCTGTTGGAGAAGACATGGACGGACAAATGAACGCCCACGACGCACAAGCTGCCGTAGTAACGCTCGAGCCAAAAATAATCATTCCGATGGGATACACGGAAAAGACACTTCCTCCGTTCTTAAAAGAGTCCGGGGTGAAGTCACTTGATCCAGTAGAAAAGTTGACCATCAAACGAAAAGATCTAGACGGAAAAAGCGGGGAGGTGGTTCTCTTAAGTGAAGAGTAGATTCATGAGGTTGCTCACGCTCCTACGTAGAACACCGCGCTCTAAAAAAGATAGCCTGACTCTTTTACTTTCAATATTCGGAACACTCCTTGTTGTTGCATTAGGGGTTTTTATACAATACAGACAAGAGAGCGTACTCGTACCGCAAGAGACAGCGCAAGAAGAGGGCATACAGACAACACTTCTTCAAGCACAAAAAGAGTTTTTGCCCACAATAGCAGATATAAAAGAGAAACTTGACACCCTTGTATCCACATACATAAACGAAGGTGCAAAGTAGCGAAGTCTCGATGACGCCTTGACTCGCGCACCTGTCTTTCCTTTACCACACCCACTCTTACCCCAAAAAGAGTTTCGTATGTTTATAGAGGCTTAACTACAGCATTTCAGTTTTTAAATAGGAAACAAAAATGCTATAATGGAGGGTATTATGGCGCGAAAGAATGATGCTGAAAATAGCAAGCTTGTAGTTCGAAGTGGGAACGAAATTATCCCCGCAGACATTGCTGGAGAAATGCGTACCGCATATCTTGACTACGCAATGAGCGTTATCACATCTCGAGCCTTACCTGACGCTCGTGACGGACTTAAGCCGGTTCATCGACGTATTCTTTTTGCAATGAACGAGCTCGGACTAACTCCAAGCGCAAAATTTAGAAAATCAGCTGCTGTAGTTGGTGAAGTACTTGGTAAGTACCACCCTCACGGAGACCAGTCTGTATACGACGCATTAACAAAGCTTGCGCAAGACTTCGCAACACGGTACCCACTTATTTTTGGTCAAGGAAACTTCGGTTCAATCGATGGTGACAACCCTGCCGCAATGCGTTATACAGAAGCAAAGCTTTCAAAAATATCAACTGAGCTACTTCGCGACCTCGAAAAACAAACAGTTGATTTTCGTCCAAACTACGACGGAAGCAAGAAAGAGCCGAGCGTACTCCCAACAGCTGTGCCGAACCTTCTTTTGAACGGTACACTTGGTATCGCGGTTGGAATGGCAACAAACATGCCACCTCATAACCTAAGCGAAGTAGTGGACGCCTCTATTCACCTCCTTGAAAACGAAGATGCAACCACAGAGGACTTGCTTCAATTCGTAAAAGGACCAGACTTTCCAACAGGTGGCATTGCTTTCAATCAAAGCGATATTGCACACGCGTATGCTACGGGCCGAGGTGGGGTGGTGTGTCGTGGAGAAGCTGAAGTTGTTGAGCAAAAAGGCGAGCAATATCAGATCATCATTACATCGCTTCCATATCGTGTTGTAAAAACAAGTCTCATCGAGAGTATTGCAAATCTCGTACGAGACAAAAAAATAGAGGGCATCCGTGCGCTTCGAGATGAGTCTACAAAAGATATTCGTATTGTTGTTGAGCTTAAAAATGGCTCGAATCCGCAAAGTATTCTCAATTATCTATACAAACATACCGAGCTCGAATCCACATTTCATTACAACAATGTTGCACTCGTAGACGGCGTTCCACAAACACTTTCGCTTCGCAGTCTTCTCTCTGAATTCACCAAGCATAGAAAAGAAGTTGTACGACGTCGCACTGAATTTGACCTTAAAAAAGCAGAAGAGCGCGAGCATATTTTGCTCGGTCTTAAAAAAGCACTTGACCATATTGATGAAATCATCAAACTCATCAAAGCCTCAAAAGACACCCCGACAGCTCATAAAAACTTGATGGACAAATTTAAGTTTAGCGCCATTCAGGCAACGGCCATTTTGGAAATGAAGTTACAAAAACTCGCCGGCCTTGAACGCAAGAAAATTGAAGATGAGCTACAAGAAGTGCAAAACTTAATTGCTGAACTCAAAAGTATTCTTGCGAGCATGAAAAAAATGGTCAAGATTATCGTTGATGAGTTGAAGGCTATTAAAGAAAAGTATGGTGACGCACGACGCACCAAGATCATGAAAGGCGCTGTTGCAAATCTCTCCGCTGAGGACTTTGTGGCAGACGATGACTTCGTGCTTGTGTATACCTCAGGTGGGTACATCAAGCGCACCGACCCAAGTGAATTTCGTACACAAAACAGAGGCGGTGTTGGCGTAGTTGACCTTGATACAAAAGAGGAAGACTTCATCACCCACATCGTGACAGCTTCAGCACACAGTGATCTTCTTTTCTTTACCGACCGAGGGAAAGCCTACCAGCTCAAAATGTACGACATTCCGGAGGGCAAACGAGCTACTCGTGGAAAGTCGATCATGAACTTCTTGCAAATCCAAGCAGATGAAAAAATCACGTCTATCCTTGCAATGCCAAAAAGTACAAAGCAAAAATCCCTCGGGCTTCTTATGGTCACTAAGCAAGGCACCGCAAAGAAATGTTCGGCGGAGAGCTTCAAAGACGTTCGCAGAAGCGGCATAATTGCCATTCGGCTTGAGAAAGGAGACGAGCTTCTCTCTGCGCTTTTTGTAGAGAAAGATGACGAAGTAATACTCGCTACTGCAGAGGGGCAATCAATCAGGTTCAAGGAAAGCGATATCAGAGAGATGGGGCGTGCTGCCGGAGGAGTGCGCGGCATGAGTGTTGATAAAGGCGACTATATTGTAAACGCAGATGTCATTAAAAAAGACATGAAAAATCCACAATTCCTTATCATGACAGCCACAGGAAATGGAAAAAAGACTCCGCTTGATGAATACAAAACACAAAAACGTGGCGGAAGCGGCATGAAAACAGTCAACATCACAACAAAAACAGGAGGCCTCGTAATTGGAAAAGTTGTTACCGACGATCATACAGAGCTCATTGCAATTTCAAAGCGTAGCCAGGTGATAAAAGTTGATGTCAAAGACATTCCATCGCTCGGCAGAAGCACACAAGGTGTTAAAATAATGAAGCCACGAGAAGGAGACTCTATTGCTTCTCTGACGCTTCTATAAAACCTCATGAACTTTTCTCAACCCGAAATGCACATCGAAAGCCTGGGGCTCAACCCAGGAAACATAGTCGTTGATTTTGGTGCGGGCACTGGCGCATATGCAAAGCTCGCAGCACAAGAAGTTACTTCGCGTGGAATTGTATACGCTGTCGATATTCACAAAGACCTGCTCACGCGTCTCAAAAAGGACGCCCTCGAAGAAGGTATCCACAACATAGAAATAGTTTGGGGTGATATTGAAGTCAAAAATGGAGTACAATTACAAGATCACATTGCAGATGCAGTGATTCTCTCCAACACTCTTTTCATGATTTCAAACAAAGAGACCCTCATGCAAGAAATTAAGCGCATACTAAAGAGTGGTGGCAAAGTACTTGTTGTGGAGTGGACAGACTCGCATGATGGTATTGGCCCACATAAAGACCATGTTGTCCAAGAGTCTGATGCGCACACGCTTTTTGCGGAAAATAATTTCACTATTTCTCACATAAGTGACCAAAATCCATACCATTATCGATTTGTAGCAACATACACACTATGAAAATATCACCCATACAAATGGTAATCATGGGAATATTTGGCCTTATGGCACTGGCTGCAGTAGGGGTGCTTTCGGGCGTGATACCGCTTCCTAAGTCTGCAGAAGAAAACATTTCTGGAACAGTTGTCGCATGGGGCACGCTCGACCCACAAGGATTTCAATTTGTGGAGAATACGCTTAAAGTTGTAAACAAAAATATCAGTTTCCAGTACATTCAAAAACCACTTGCAACCTTTGATACAGTATTAAACGAAGCAATAGCTTCTGGTCGTGGCCCAGACATCATTATCATTTCCCAAGAGCAAATTCTCCGCAACAAATCAAAAATCGCTATTCAAAACATCACCTCCGACTCACGGCTCGCTTTCAGAGATGCGTACATAAACGGGGCAGAGCTCTTTTTGTCGGAAGAGGGAATGATAGGCTACCCGCTTGCGGTGAACCCGCTTGTCATGTATTACAATGACCGCCTTCTCACTTCAGGAGGGTTTGCAAAACCACCGCAATTTTGGGACGAACTACAAACGTATGTCGATGTACTCACGGTAAAAAATGACAACAGAGATATACGAGGCTCCGCACTCGCACTTGGGACATTTGAAAACATTACGTACCCACTTGATATTCTAAGTGCCCTTATTTTGCAAACAGGCACAGCAATCGTGCAAAAAGAAACTCGCTACGACAATCAAAACAGACCGTTTAGTATCTACATCTCAGACCTCGGCACAACGCAGACAAACCAGGTGCTTGAATTTTTCAATGCTTTCTCTAACCCAAACAAAAAACTCTACTCATGGAACATCTCTTTGCCTCAAGATATAGACGCGTTTACGTCTGAATTTTCTACGTTTTGGTTTGG
>JALHNF010000023.1 GCA_022843645.1 Minisyncoccota bacterium
GGACGATCTGCCAGAGAGGCTAGCAAGTTCTCAGGGTGATTGGTTGTTGCAATAATAAAAGTAGGCAGTTGAAATACTACGCCAACACCATCTAACAGATTCAATAGACCAGAGTCTACAGCCGTGTTAGATCTATGGCTCTCACGCTCTCCACCACCGATATCTTCGATGATGAGAACCATGCGCGAGCACTCAGCTGCATATCGTGAGTTAGTAGATAGCAACTTAACAATATCATCTGCCTCAATCTCAGAAGTTGGCCACACAATAACAACTGTTCCTGCATCTTCGCTCATAAGATCAGAGCAAACTTTTTCAATAGAAGAGGTTTTTCCCATACCAGGAGCAGAGTAGAGTAGTACTCCGCGTTTCTTAGGGCGCTGAAGTTTTTCATATACATGAAGGCGACTAAAGAATTTTTTAGCCTCACCCATAATCTTCGCCGTATTAGTGCTTGTCTCTAAAAGAGCGCGCTGCTTAAATTGAAGCTTTACAAGCTGAAGACCAGACATTGTTTTGGTGAATACAAATGAACCAGGCTCGATCTCATACTCACGAGCATCTTCTGGTTTCTCAAATTTATATTGAAACACATGCTCGCCATCTTGGAAGCATAGATCAGACTCAGGAAGCTCTTGCTCAGTGCCTGCAGCCATATCTTTGAAAGATGTTTTCTTCTTTAGAATAAACTTACCTTCATCAGCTGACATATACTATCTCCCTCGCCCACAGGCTTTACTTTTTCTGTAATCTACCATTCCACGATGAGAATTTGCTTTGTATGCCTCACCATGAGCATTAACATTCTCATTAAAGTCACGAATCACTTGTGCAGTTCTTGCCAAATCAACATCCCAAATTTTGGGAGACACGCGATATGACGTGTTGATTTTATTATACTCAAGGCCTGTTGAAGGGTCAGTGTAGCGATTGCTTCTTCTTCCAAAGCCCGCTCTATCCCTTCTCATGGATCTGAAGAATTTCATTAAATCATCCATCAGTAATCACTCTTACCTACATAATGACCGTCAACCATAATTCCTTCGCTAGAAGCTTTATATATCTTTTTTTGAACGCCAATGCTGAAACCTTTACTATTACCTTCTCGCCAAGCATAAGCAGCCTTAACGCTTACTCTATAGCTCTCACCTGATATATAGTAATCATCGTGTATGAAATCACACTTGTTTGGCATGTGCGCGTCATACTTATCTAGTCCACTTGATTTAGTTATTTTACTCACTTAGGGTCTGCCTTACTTGCAGCGCGTAAGTCTGCTTTTTCTTGGATCTCTTTTAAGTTTAGTCCAAGCTCTTTCATTAACTTGCGATACGTAGTCTTCTTTACAGATACCGTTCTCTCGCCCTTATACTCACCATAAGTGACAGCAATAGAGTCTGGCTCATAGTCGTTCTCAATGTCATAAGACACAGCACTATCCCAAAGAGTTTCAATAGGGTAGTAGGCACCTTTAAGAGCTAACTTAATTTTACACTTGCCAATCTCTTTATCAATGAACTCTTCAAATGCATCTGGGGCATGGAAGTAACAAGTTAATGATCCATACTTTTCTTTCAGTTGACCTAAACTAATTCTACGCTTTTCGAAACGATTGCGAATAGGATTAACATATTTTATAATTAGAGCACGAAAGCCATAACCAATGGGGTGAGTAAAGCCATTGATAATTGATTTAACTCTATTGTAAAGAGTTCTCTTAATCTTTACTCTCTTGGTTGTTCCTGGCTTATGTTTGTATTCAAATGGTTTATAACCAAACACATTTGTCATAAATGCACTAAAGAATCCGCTCCATGGGTTTTTAACAAA
This sequence comes from Minisyncoccota bacterium, assembly GCA_022843645.1. Taxonomy (GTDB): domain Bacteria; phylum Patescibacteriota; class Minisyncoccia; order Phycocordibacterales; family UBA5272; genus JALHNF01. The sequence continues at coordinate 1,831 of JALHNF010000023.1, forward strand.
CCAATCTAGTGGAGTTCCTTGGATATAGTAGCCACGCATAGTTCCTTCGTTATGACGAAAGCCGAGCTCTCTTTCAAGAGTCTCCATCATCTCAAGAACTTCTGGAGCCCACGCAACTGGGCAACTAGGACTGCATTCAGATTTATCAAAGAATTTCTTTTCTAATTTCGCTAGAGCGGCTTGATTCTCAGGTGTATCCCACTTATCTGCATAAGTTACATCGTTGTTGTACATTATTCAACCTCTCGTTCATATTCAGCGAACCAAATTAGCAAAAATCCAATTACAGAAAGCCCAGTTGCCAACCCAATAGATAGTCCACTGGCACCAACTGCGCCTAAAGTTTGATATAGAAGTGAACCGGCGCCAGCACCCATCATCACACCTATTAATCTTCCCAATGCTCCCCAAAAACTACGTCTAAGAGCTTTTTTGTCAGGTTGTTTCATCTATAAACACCTGTTTACCTTTAGGTCGTTCGTCTTCACTTTCAGCTCTCTTAATCCAATTACAATTAGCACACAGCAATTGATAGATATGTAGTGTTTTTAGCATTTTATTTAGAAGAGATATACCTCCATACTGTCTACGCTCTTCCGTACCACCGCCAGCTATGTGGTCAATTTGCAGTGCTCTAATATCAGTGAAACCACACTTACAACACTTACCGCCCAAATAAGAAATAACTTCTGCTCGCTTCTTATTATAAGTAGCTTTCTTTGTTGAAGGTAGTTGTGACGGCGAATTCCATTTTCTTTTCATTCATCCCTTTATACAAAGGAACTGCTTGAGTTGTGCAACAACTTCAACAAGGTCAGTTTGATTCGCCATTACCTCGTCGATGTCTTTATATGCAGAAGGAATCTCATCGATTACTCCCTCGTCTTTTCGACATTCGACTCCAGCTGTTTGAGCTTGCAGGTCAGCAAGAGTAAACCGTCTTTTTGCCTCTGAGCGAGACATACGACGTCCAGCTCCATGACTGCAGGAATCGAATGATTCTGGGTTCCCAAGACCACGCACGATGTAAGACTTAGCGCCCATAGAACCAGGAATAATGCCAAGGTCGCCTTGGCGAGCGCGAACCGCTCCTTTCCTAGTAACAAGAACATTTTCTCCATAATGATTCTCCTTGGAGACATAGTTGTGGTGGCAGTTAACATTCATCAACTGACCAACCTTACCGTCTTCTCCGTACACAGCATAGCTAACATCTTTTAAAATGCGAGACATCATCTCTTCGCGATTTTGTCTAGCGTATTCTTGCGCCCACATTAGGTCATGCATATAGTTATCATACTGAACAGTCTGCTCTACGAAGTAAGCCAAATCAGGGTCTGGCAGACTGATAAACATCTTTTTCATTTCATCTTTAGCTTTAAGGATATGTCGCTCAGCAAGAGTTTTGCCGATGTTGCGCGACCCAGAGTGTAGCATAATCCAGACATTGTTATCTAAATCTAAGCACAATTCAATGAAATGGTTACCGCCACCAAGTGTTCCAAGCTGCGATTCTGCTCGAGCCAGTAATTCTTTAGCACCAGTCTTTCCATCATTTAAGGCCGTAATGTTATTCCACGTTTGCCATCCACCCCACTGATTAACAGAGGTTAGAATTTTCTTATTGCCTTCATGGCCTACAGGAACAGAGCGCTCAATTGAGTGACGAATAGCTACAATCTTATCTTGAACAACTCGTGCATCCAAGTCTGTCTTGATTGCCATCATCCCGCAACCAATATCGACTCCGACAGCTGCTGGGCAGATTGCACATTTAGTTGCGATAACAGAACCAACAGTTGCGCCATGACCGAGATGCACGTCGGGCATCGCAGCAACGTGTTTGAAGACGAAGGGCAAGTTAGCCGTGTTTGTAAGTTGGGTGATTGCCGAACTTTCAACTGTTGCCAAGTCACTCCATATCTTAATTGGAACGCGAGCCTTCGAGATAACTCCCTTGATTGGCATACTCTTCTCCATTTTCCAGCATTTCTGCCGTAATAATCAATTTTCATTATGTGCCTAAGATCGGATTTTATGTTTATTAAGACGATCCACAGCTTCTCTTATTACCTCGGGTGGATGAGCGATGTTCATCCGCATCATTCCAGGTTGCCCGAACAATTCACCAGGCAAGATATAAACCTTAGCTGCCTTAGCGTCTAGAGCTGGACCTGCTTTAAACCAGCCAAACATAGAGTTAGATTGGCAAGGCACTATCTCTAGCACATCAGGATCCAATCTATCGAGCTCTTTCCTTGCAGAGGCTATCGACGCACGGGCCTCGGCATTAAACTCTTTAAGGTATGACGGGTTATCTCTAAAGAAAGCCTCTATATTGCGCGCAATATCTTGCGATGCAGTTGAGACACCAGCGGTAGTCATTTCAATGTAGTTCACCATGTCGGCATAATACTTCTCGTTATGGCAGACAGCATAGCCGATTCTTAGTCCACTTAAGCCGTACATTTTAGACATAGAGAATACTTGGATACTTCCCATTGGAAGAGTGATCTCACCCTCAGGAAGATAGATATCGGTATAGTAGGCAGCATCGTGAATCATTGGTCCTTTATATCGCCAATTGATTAGCTCTAAGCTAGTTAAGTTCTTACCGTCAGGGTTGTTTGGACTAGTGATTAAGAAGCAATCAGCGTCACACTCTTGAGCTTTAGTAAGGCCAATAGCTTCAATAATGCTAGGGTTGGCGGGATAGAATGGCGTGTCGTAGAAAACTTTTCTACATCCGGAATTCTTGAAAGCGTAACACGAAGCTGCAAGTGCTTGTTTAGCTCCATTTGCAACCACCACTCTGGCGTCATACTTATCCTCCAGTATTTTAACTAGATCAGGTTTACCAGCTGCAGGTTGATACTCCCACTTAGGAAGGTCATATAGTGTTGGCATCTTAAATGGATCACCAAAGCGATTCAATTGACGGAATAGTGCTGTCATCACAACTTTTGGTTCACCAAAACTTAAATCAATCCAGTCCGGACCCAATAGTAATTTTTGAAGTTTTGCGTCATTACTCACGGTCTTGTTGTACAAGCCTCTGAATGTAGAGTTGAATCTCTTGATCGCTAAATAATCTGCATGGGCCGAAGCGAGTTTGTTTTCGTGGAATTATGTTTAGTGTGTTAAGAAGTTCACACAGGGCCCAAACAGCTGATTCTCTTTTTAAGTATTCTGCGTAAGATAATTTCATAGATAAGTGGTTGCGGGGGCAGGACTTGCACCTGCATCTATCTAGCTTATGAGGCTAGTCTGGCACTACTTCCAGTCACCCCGCGAATCGATATTATACTAAGCTCTTGACAAACTCTTTCAACTCTTCTGGAAGAAGGTCTGGGTTTACACCTTTGGGTGCAATTTTTACTTTTGAGCGAACTGTTCGAGTTTGTGGCGTACTTGTGCCAGTTTCATCTATATCGCCAGTAATACCAGTCGATACGGCTTTATATACATGTCCACCGTTAAGCTCTTTAGCTTTCTTTAGGTGGTTCATTACCATACTGCGACCATAAGTTCTAACTTCAGCGCTATTCGTAATGTCCTTGCTGTATTCAATAGTGCCGGCAGCAATGCCAGAAACCACTGCAGACTTGACGGCCTCTAACTGAGCGTTAGATAAGAGCAGGATAGCATTGTCTACATATTTTTGAAAGTTTGGAAGTTGTGCAATAACTTCAGCTACAACTGCTTCTTTCTGACCTAACTTACTCATGACAGTGTTCCCTTAAAATATTTTAAAAGACGTTTTTCAACTTCTTTTTGCTCAGATTTATTGAGTCTATCAAATTCAATAGGCATGTTATCCATTGCAAATTCAAATGCAGCTTTTGGCAACTGTTTTTCAGTCACACCAACCTTGAGCATTTCATAGGTATACTCATCGTATCCATAGCGAGAACCTTCTCGCACAAACAGATTTACAAACAACTCTGATACTGTTTCTTTTTTCTTGCTCATCCGAGCCTCCTATAAAAATTTAGACTTAACGGTCTTTGTTAAGAGCTCAAATCCAATGGCTTCCATCAATGCTTCCCACTCGAGACGAGCTTCGCCAGTAAGCCCATCACCAACAGTTTCTTCAACTCCATCCAACTCATCGCCCAACTCTTGGGCATGCATATCTATTTGCTGCTGAATCGCTTGAGTAAGTTTTCTTGAAAACATTTAGCCTCCGTTAAAAGAAAATTCTTTAGAGTTTCTTTCCGTGATGATTGTGATCAAGATGTTTTCAACAGGTAGCACCGACCACTCATATTGAAGGAGTTGTAGTTTCTCACGAACTTGAAGATCCCTTAAGATAGCTTGCACTTCTTTAGGGTGATCTGGAGACATCTTAACTGACTTCAATTTATTATCATCTACAAGACCTTCTAGTTTCAGGAATTGAAGTATGTCTTCAAGCTGACTAGTGGTTTCTTGTAAGCGCTGTAAGCAGAGTATTTGATTTGTTCTTTTGCTCATAATTTTAATAAAGCTCCATATACTTCAATGGTACCTAGAGTATCATACTTAGATTCATGAGCGGCACCTGGAATATTTATATTAAAATAACTAATCAATGAGCCAAGTGATACAGACATATCCTGTGGCAACTCACCTTTTCTTTGTAAGAAAGAAGCAATCTGTTGAGTGTCTTGAATCTTATAAGAAACAAACTGATGCCATGTTTTTTCACCAAGAAGATGGCGCTGAATGCCAGCAATATCAAAGTGAACATTGTGTCCAAGCGGAGTTAACTTCTCTTTACCAGAGACATGCTTTCTCAACATCTTAACTAAGAGTTGTCCACCCTCGGAATAAGTGATGGCTTTTTTATCATGCTCGATAATGTTGATCTTATTAACTTCTAGTCCGCCTGCTTCAACAACATAAGGTCCATTATCATTTGCCTTAAGATAAAGCTCAAGCTCATCAATCTGATTTAGGTTTTCATCTAGAATAGCAAAGTAAACTGTAAGAAGAGATGTCTCTACACTGATGCCACCAGTCTCATTATCGAATGCAATAAACTTATTCATTCTTCCAACTTTCGTTCGACACACTCTACACTAACTTGGTCATACTTTTCTTTTAATTGCTTTTTAATGTTAGTGATATTTCTAATGCATCTTGCAGAATCTTTAAATACCACAGTGTTGACATCAACTTGTACAGGTCCAAAAGTAGGAGTTTTAGTTGCAAGAACTACAAGTAAATAAACAATCATACTCCCACCAACGAGCAAATAATAAACACAGTTACTTCAAGATATAAGTAGAGATACAGGTTAATAAACATCATAAGTCCTCCTTAAAGCGCTCACCAACAGGAAAGATTGGGATGCCATATTTAGAAATGTATTGGTACTTAACGACTAATTCCTTACCTTGCCATAGGCTTGGATTACTCAAGAAGTCTTGTAGACGTTCTTTCGGTCCACGCATCTTAACGCTAAAAGTGTCTTCGCCTTTAGGAGCGGTTGGTGAGTGGCAGATAAAGATACCACAGCCAGCATAGCCACCACGACCCTCTTCAATGCCTACAATCTTAAACTCAGCATCTTGGAATTCTTTAATCTTTTGTAAGTTATAGCTGCGCTTACCTTGGTATTCACCATCGGCGTTGCGAGCCATACCGCCTTCATATCCTTGCTTCAGGAAGTGCTCAAATGCAATCATCATGGCATCATCATCTTTAACAGAGATCGTGTTGGTTTTTATAACATAGTTGCACATTCCATTGACTAACTCATAACCATGAATATTGCCATATAGAGTTTCATATCGCTTGGCAAAGCCATCTTTAGATGGCTTGTCATAAACATGATATTGAACTTCAGTGCAGTTTGCGGCTGGAGTCTCTTGACGAATCAATGAAGCAAGCTCTTCAAAGTTATCTTTATAGGCATGATTATAAAGTTCGCCATCAATCTCATGATAACCAGTACTAAAGATCCTTTGCAACTCCTCAACGATATGAGGGCAAGAAGTAATTGGTTTACGAGTGCGAGACCACAGCTTAGCCACACCATTATCAATGGTAGCGAGGCAGCGATGTCCATTTAATTTAGGTTGAGTATAAGCTGGATACTTGATCTTATGACCATGATCTGCAAACTTGTGAGCAAGCATGCAATCATATCCACCATCAATGTCTTTCTCACCGGCTTCAGCTCGTGAGACGTCCTCAACATAACCCTTCTTGATCTTGCCTTCCCACTTTGCAGTGGCTTCAGCTAGGGCTTGTTGTTCAGGAGTGGTTGCATTTGCACGACCGGCATTCTTACCGTCTTTAATTATTTCTTCTGTGCGCTGAATCTTGCCATCTACTTGGCCGAAGTTTACAATGATGTTGTTGCCATCAACGCCGATTTGCCACATCTGCGTGGCACCAGTAGAGGTCTTTTTATATAAAGTTGGAAGCGTAATCATATAACCCCTCTTTCAAGGGGTTATACGATCAGAATAATTTAGTAGTTAGACAGAAGATCTCTAAGATCTTTATTAGAAACAACAATTCCCCAGTTATAAGAATCTGAGGCAAATACAACTCCAACAACATTTCCCCAAAAATCAACAACAGGACTTCCTGAGTTGCCTGGCTGAATAAGAATGTTTGTCAAGTATGCACCTTTAGTTACATCTAGGCAAAGCTTAACTTTAAGCTTAAAGAAAAACATATCAACTGTTTCGGTGACAATTTGATTCTTAGGCGCAGTACACTGATCAGGAGTTAATCTGAAGTCTGGGTGCACAAATTGTGAAGACCTGACATCTTCTGGATTGTTGGGATCAAGAATAACACCCTTTAAGATCTTAATATCTTCAGGTGCAATAATTTCTCCTCTTGAGAGAGTGATCGGCATAAGAGATGGGTGTCCAACAGATGCAACAATCTGTCCAATAGATGGCTCTGAACCAAGAGACAAGCCTTCTACTCCAGGAATACCTTCGATGATACATAGATCACTCTTATCAGAGATCTCAAGAATCCTTCTCCACATGTGTCTGCCGTTGTCGCTTGATACCAGCACGTGATATCCATCGGGTGTAACTTCGCAGACATGAGCATTACTTACAATATAAGTAATCCCACTTTTTCCCTTGATGGAGAAACCAGTTCCTCCGCCAGTATTTAAGCCTCCGCGGATTGTATAGGTTTTTTCACCAACTTTTTCTCTAATTAGAGAACTGTGAATTTCAGGCGCGCGAGCAGCCAGATACACAATTACTAAAACAGCGGCAAGAGCCGCTGCAACTTTAAGTACAATTTTTGTTGAAGCCAGCACAACTGACAAACTCAGTTCACTTGCTTTCTTCATTTGGCTTTTCAGCTTATCCAGCTTTTTACTCATATCTATCCCATCTGGTGTATTGACTATCCACTTATCGTATCTACTATTTTACCTCATGATATAGTCAATTGCCGTTACTGAGTTGCTTTCTGATAAGTTTTCCAGTATGAATTGCTGCCGCTTGCGAAGTTCCAGTCATATGGCCAATTCGGCCATTAGGCATTCTAGATAAAACATGCGTACCTATTTCCCAAGTGTTTATAGGCACACCGTAGTTAGAATACGATGCTACATCTCTCTTTGTTGTTTTGATTTCAGTAATCGCTCGTGTATTTTTATCAACTTTATTTGTAACTGTGATTTCAACTTTATCACTCACTAAGCTGCCAACTATGTAAATGCGTTGATCATACATTGCAGGAAAATAATGCTGTTCACTTATGTCAGACTTTTCATTACCAGCTGATGCTACGACCTGAATACCCTTATCTAAAGCTTCTTTGATTAACTTTTCTTCACGCTTGTCTGGAGAAGTTCCTCCACCAGAGTAATTAATAATGTCAACGCCTTGATCGATTGCCCACCTAAAAGACTTGATTGTATTTTCTAGATTGTTAATACCTGGAGCTCTGGGATCAAAGTATTTGATAATGATTTGACAGTAATTAACTTTAATTTTATCGATATCTTCTGATCCAGAGCTGTCACGCTTAAATATGAAATTTTTTGCATATTGATCTACAAGACCACTAATGTGAGTGCCATGACCATGATTATCTGTTAACCCAGTATTAGTGAAGTCTTTATGTCCACTAGGACAAACCCAAGATTTCTTCATCAAACTTGAGTCTAGGCCAGTATCAATGACGGCCACTTTATATACTTTTGGCAAATCAATCTGAGATTTGTTAAGCTTAATACCAACGTCTGCGTTACCGTATTCACGGCAACCCATAATTAGAACAAGACTAACTAGTAGTTTTTTTCTCAT
>JALHNF010000024.1 GCA_022843645.1 Minisyncoccota bacterium
ATAAGTAGGTCATAATCACGAGTAAACGTAATTACTCCGGTAACCGATGTCGTAAAATCCATCTCCCAAAACTTTTTTGCAATATCAAGCGTCCCTGCAAAAAAATGTACATTCCCTCGTACTTTTTCTCCGTGTAGCTTTTTGTACTTTTGTAGGATTGTGATTATATCTGCATATGCATCCATCGTCTTTTTTGTGGGACGACCATGAATCATAAGTGGGAGCCCGAGCTCAACCGCAAGCTCTATTTGCTTTTCGAAAAGCTCTTGTTGGCGAGCTTTTTCAAATACTTCACCCGTTTTCCATCCATCATGTGCTGGCCAATAATAATCAAGTCCACACTCCCCTATTGCAACGACTTTTTCGGCTAAAGCAAGACCCTTGAGGCAGGTATAGTCGAATGGAGTGATAGTATCTACCGGATGTACACCAACCGTTGCCCATACATTCTTATACGTGCGAGCACACAAGGTAGCCATCTCGGACTCTTTGTAATCCGTGCCAACAGTAATAACTCCTATTTCTTTGCGTGCGCATTCTGAAAGAAGTTCGTCACGAGAGAGATCGAAATCAGCGCCATGAATATGCGCATGAATATCAAAAAATTGATACGACATACCTAAGGCAATCTATTAAATAATGGCTTTTCTGGCATCTTGTTTGCTCGAATACACTCCATTATTTTTGCAGACGTTTTTGGTAAAAATGGCTCGAGGTGATACGCAATAACTGCCAAATCATACACGAGCGCAGTAATAAGCGCTTTTCCTTTTTCCTCATCTACCTTGACCACCTTAAAAGGCTCCGTCTCTTGAATACGAGTATCGAGCCGTTTGACCTGTGCCATACAGTACGAAATTGCTTCACGCAGATCATACCGCTCAAATGCTTCTTTGTACGCTGATGCAAAATGAGATTTTGTCTCGTGAAATGGCTCGGTGCGATACGTTGCAGAGAGCTTCATGATACGATTTGTAAGATTTCCTATTCCGTTTGCAAGTTGTGAACTATAAGACGCGATAATTCCCTCCTGAGATACCGGACTGTCTTCAAATGACGAGAAGTCGTGTGTAACAACAAAGCGAACAACTTCTTCTGGCGCATGTACGTACTCTCTAAACTCCGCAATCACATCAAAAGGGTTGACGACATTCCCAAGAGACTTACTCATCTTTTGGCCATCTCCACCCGTCACAAACCCGTTCACAATAATTTTTTGAGAAGGACTAATCCTCACAGACATAAGCATTGCTTGCCACATCGCAGATTGCTGACGCGTGTTGTCTTTTCCGCAATACTGGAGAGCGCCACCTGAGGCATTCCACCATTTCTCAAATGAATCCATGTCGTGTGGCCAACCCACAGCAGCGATGTAATTGACAAGCGCATCAAACCAAACATACATCACATGAAGATCATCTCCCGGAACCGGAATTCCCCATGGCATTTTTGAAGCCAAACGTGAAATACTAAAATCTTCAAGCCCTCGCGCGATGAATGCTTTCATCTCATTTAATCTGGAGTCTGGCACCACAAAATCTGGACGTTCTTGGTAGAGCGCAAGAAGTTTTTCTCCGTACTTTGAGTATCGAAAGAAATAATTTTCTTCTTCTCGAATTTCAATGTCACGGTTTGGATGTATCGGGCACTTTCCTTCTACAAGCTCACTGTCTGTCTTTTCAAGCTCACAGCCAATGCAGTACTTTGTCTTGTAGTTTTTTTTGTAAATGTCACCGTTTGCATCTGCGCGGCGCCAAAACTCTTGAGCGGCGTGTACATGATATGCGTCGGTGGTACGAATAAAACTGTTCGCTGAAATATTGAGCGTAGAGACTAATTCTCTAAAGCGTAGTGCGAAGCCATCCACATACGCTTGAGGTGTTATGCCTGCTTTTTGTGCTGCTTCATAGAGCTTTGCGCCATGTTCGTCGGTACCGGTGTTAAAAAACACCTCGTAACCTTCGAGACGTTTGTAGCGAGCCACGACGTCCGCCCGAATGATTTCCATAGCAAACCCAATGTGTGGATCATTGTTCACATATGGAAGCGTGGTGGTTATATAAAAAGGTTTTGACATTATGACTCGTCGTTTAAGATATTTGCCATTGTAAGCTCTTTATCTTTTCTTGCAAGAATGTCCCGAGTGAATTCCAAAATGGCTGCCGCAATTGGTACCGCAAGCACAATCCCCCAGAATCCAAGCAAGCTTGCGCCGATCAAAAGTGAAAGAATCACAAGAAGCGGTGGTACACCGACAAGTTTTTTATTTACAAGCGGCACAAGAACATGATTTTCAAACTGTTGAAGCACAATATAAAATCCTGTGACGATAAGTCCTATCTCTGGACCACCGACAGTGAACCCAAGAAATATAGCCGGTATCATCGCTAAAATTGGACCGAACAAAGGGATGAGTTCGGCAACCGCAACTGATATCGCAAGGAAAAGAGCGTATTCACGAAGCCCAATCACCCACAATCCAAAAAATGCAATAAGGCCCATGATAAGCGCGAGCACCAATTGCCCCTGCATCCACTTTCCTATTTTTGCCTGAGACCGCTTCCAGAGCCCGATAGCGTATGCTTCATTTTTGAGCGGAATGATAACGCGAATAAAGTTCTCAATTCCTTTTTCTTGTACTGCAAAATAAAATGAAATGACGGTAATGAGAATGAGCTGCGTGACACCATTTATAAGTGCCCCTGCGGTATACACCACTCCGCCTCCAAGGCCAAACAAAGCATTCTTGATCGCAGTTATAATGTCGACCCCTTGCAACTGTGCTTGGATGTCACCCAAAATATCGAGCTCTGTAAAATAGCTATTTCGTTGCGCAAGGAAGTCAAGCCGCTCGAGGAATTCTGGAATAGTAAGAATAAATCCGGAGAATTGCTCAATTAGTACAGGCACAAAAAGATACAATATGGAAATAATGACGGTAATGAGAATGGTGAAGATAATGCCCACACCAAATGGACGCGGAATACGTATTCGCTCAAGCAGTCGAACGAGAGGGTCAACAGAAGATGCAATCACAATCGATACAAGGACAACAATTACAAGCTCCTTGAGCAGAAAGAGTGCGTATATGCCAAGCAAAAACACAACTGTTTTCACAACAGTTGCGAAACTAATATTGACAGTCATTGTTTTGTCGCTTGAGTTCATGCTCTTACTAAATTGTACGCTATTTAAAGCGAGATGCAATTATACACGCACCACACCCCATTTGGAAAGTCCATCATAAAAAAGCCGGCGGATTCTTCTTATGAAGACCCGCCGGAATTGGAGTGACGATTACCTCAACGCGCCCTGCGTTGACAGGCAAAGCATATAGGAAGTAATTGCTACAACCCACTGCTAATACCCACTAAAAAATCTACGCCTGTTTTAGGAAAGACGCAAGCTCAGTTATCCCCATCCTTTTTAGACAAATCGCACGCTCACAACGAGTCTGGCAATATTTGAGTTTATTCTTTTTTTAAACGGGCAAGCACTAGATTAAGAGCTTTTTTACTAGCTTCTGTCAAAACATCCTGTAGCTGATGTGCGTATCTGTGAGATCGGTGGTCGGAGACATTAAAAAGTGTCGATGTGTAGGCTTCAATACTAGGATCTATTTCGCCAGGGGTCGTTCTTTGAGCAAGAGAATCAATAAACGCTTTACTTGAGTCATTAAAGTCAGCCAACGCATTCAGTAATTGAAAAGCTTGGTCTTGTCTGTAGACACCGCTCCATTCATACGGCCAATCTTTTACCTCTCCATCGAGACCCATAAGCATGTCGCGGACTTCATGATTCGGATCATGAAAAGATGCAACTCCTAAACGTTTAGAAAATAAGGAAAATGTGTCATCTGAAGAGTTGTAGCCAAGATATACTCCTAATTTATATGCACTCACTATTGCAGCGGGTTTAAGGCTATAAAAATGTGGGTCCAGGATTTTTGCAGCAAAATTAACCGCTTCTGCTACACTTAGCGCAGAATCTGGGTGAGCACAATCAACATCACTTGCTGCTTCAACACCATACTCATGAAGTCTGGCTGCACAGAATGAGATAACTTCGGCGAACTGTCTTCGCTCAATCATTCCAGACACTTGCTCTTTGAGGTAGTCGACCGTCTGGAGGTCTTCTGCAGACTCATCTAATTCATCTTCAGTTACATTATGCTCATGTAACCCTTCTTCTACTGCATGTCTTTCTGACTGCATTTCAGAGAATTTCATAGCTATTTATAAAGTCCACAAGATCATTTGTTTTGATACGTAGTTGTTGGCCAGTATCCCGCATACGCACTGTAACCGTGTCTTTTGTGTCCCCTTCGAGTGTTTCAAAGTCGACCGTAATACAAAACGGTGTGCCGATTTCGTCTTGTCGACGATAGCGCTTGCCAATGTTTGAATTATCGTCCCACATCACGCGTCCAAACTCTTTCTTCAAGGCAGCGTACACTTCGCGAGCTTTGGCTACAAGCTCTGGTTTATTTTTTAATAGTGGCGACACAGCGCACAAGACTGGTGCAAGCTCTGGTTTGAGCTTGAGCACAACACGAGTCTCACCATCCATTTCATCTTCATGGTATGCATCACAGAGAACTGCAAGGAACACACGCCCCAATCCCATTGATGTCTCAAGAATCCATGGTATATATTTTTCACCAGTTTCCTGATCAATATAACTCAAATCAATACCTGAGAATGTTTGGTGCTGCGTGAGATCATAGTCGCTTCGGTCGTGCACACCTTCTATTTCATCAAAGCCACTTGGAAATTCGTACTCAATATCCCATGCATCTTTGGCATAAAAGACTAGATTTTCATGTTGTTTAAAGCGAAGTTTGCTCTCCTGTATACCAAGTGTCACATACCAATTCCATCTTTCTTTTTTGATTACTTCAAATGCATCTTTGTTTTCGTGTGGGCGAATGAAATACTGTGTGTCTGCTTGCTCAAACTCACGTGTTCGAAAGAGGAAGTTTCGAGGAGATATTTCATTTCGGAATGCTTTTCCTATCTGCGCCACACCAAACGGGACTTTCGGACTCATCGAGTTGACAATATTTTTGTAATTGAGATATATGCCCTGACACGCTTCGCCCGGCAAGTATACAGGCTCATTTCCTTCAGATGTAAAGTCGCCTAAATTTGACTTCACTAAAAGATTAAACGAGCGTACTTGGCTGAAATTCTTCTCACCGCATTTTGGGCACTTGAGTTTGTCTCTGTTTTCATCAAAAAGCTCATTGAGTTTCTGCTCAGACATCTTTTCATCTGCATTGATGCCGATGGCAGCGAGCTCTTTGTCCACACGCACACGAGTATTGCATGTACGACACTCCGCAAGCGGGTCACTGAAGCCACCCACGTGACCGCTTGCCTCCCATGTACGTGGATGCTTAAACATACCACTATCAAGACCAAAATAGTTTTCTTTGTCATAAACATTGGCCTTCCACCATAGTCGCTTGATATTGTTTAAAAGCTCGACACCTCGTGGACCAAAATCATACACTCCGGCAAGCCCCCCATATATCTCAGAGCCCTGAAATATAAACCCTCGGCGTTTGCAAAGCGAGATAATGGCATCCATTGTGTCTTTTGTTTCCATTACCATACTCTAACAAAGAGCTAGGAAAATAGAAAGAAAGGGATGCGGGGAGCGAGAGAAACTTTAAAACTACCTACCAACTATTTCATCCCCTCGCCTGTAGCCGTCACTTTCACGGAATTTTGTTGTCACGGAAGCGGGGCCGCTTACTTGAATTCTGCTTTTAGTAAATGTATCGAGGGCAGTCAGCCGAAAGTTTCTTGCAAGCGTAGGTGTACTGCCAACAGCATCAAGCGACGGAGTAACAGCGACATGCACCTGAAGTGTAGGATCATTGGAAGTACCTGAACGCACAATGGTACCCGTGTTCCACTTTACCTGCCTATCGAAATCACTGTACGTGACAGTGCCATAAGTAGCCGAAGAAGCGACGTACCGCACGTTGGCAGGAAGGGTGAATGTGACTTCGGACTGCTCTATGGGATTTACTGAGTTTTGAATTCTCGATTGAATAATGTACGAGGTTTCCTGATCAGCAAGCGGTGGCATAGGACCAAAAGTAGCAAATGCACCACTGCGTATAGACTCGGCCATGAGTGCGACACTTGTACCAATACGTAACACTGTTCTCTGGGATGCCTCAATAGAATCGATGGTGTTTGTTTCACCAACCCTTCGAGCCTGTGCACTTGTTTCAAGCACAACTTCTTGATTAGCATTGAGAACACTTGGTGGTTTTGTTCGGAGCGAAAGCCTCACCGACCCAGACCCACCCGGCTCAAGACTTGCAAATTTTTGCACATCTGACTTTGTCCATGTGACTTTATTTCTACGAGAATCGTAGAACCCATCTTGCACTCGAACACTGTCTTTATCTACAGCGTCTCCACTTAAAGAAAGGGAGAGTTCAACATTTTGTAGTGCACGATCTGTAGTGTTTGTATACTCGACAAGGACTGAAACATCTGAATTTGATGAGACATTGTATACTGGCGACCGACTGTTATTAACCACAATGGCAGTCGCCAAAAATGGCTTCGTGAGCACATAGCGCGACTCAGACTCTACAAAAAGCGCTTCGAGCTCGCTGTCTCTACCCTGTTTTTTTGTGCCTACCTGTGCTCTAATTGTTCTTTGTTCACCATCTTCACCACGAGGTACTCCGATTATTGTGATTTCTTTTGCAACTCCTGGGGTCAGGGTTCCCAGGCTCCACATGGTCGTACCAGAGGTCGGTGGAACATCGGCACGGACAAACTCAAAGCCAGTTGGATATATAAGCTTTAGTGTTGTGTCTGGAATTGTTTTTCCACGAGTCGCCTCAATACGAAGTTTAACCTCTATAGTCTGGGCAGAGGTTGCCTGGTCAACGGTTTCAAGAGTAAGCGCAACGGGACTTGACTTGATCTCTATAATTTCAGTAATCTCTTTTTCAAACGTTGCAGTCGAGCCTGGAACAGTGTATCGCAATCGTGTTGTAATTGGTTTTGTTGTTCCTGGTGTGCCATAGAGCGTAAGCGGGAAAGATTCCTCAATGATAGTGTTTGGAAGTACGGTTCCAATGTCTCGTGTTGCAGTTACGTACGAGACATTATCGAGCTCTATACCTTGCGGGTATGAGATATCGACATTCACTAACTCAAGTTGCTCTTTATTCTGATTGACAACCCGAACAGTGTAATCAAATGTTTCTCCGCCATCAACAAATTCTGGAGCACCCGCTTCAAGTGTGATGAGTTTTGCCGAGACATTTTGTGACGTGCCACGAAGTATGAGCCACGCCGAAATCCCAGCAATGATACAAACTGCAATAGAGAAAAGTAAAAATATAAAAGGGGTAATGCGTGACTTTGTATGTACCCCTTCTTCCTGGGAAACCTCGTCTGGGCTTTCATTCCAAGATTCTGGGACATCAAAGTTTTTTTCATGAATCATACGACGCGCACTTGTTGGTACCGACTTTTTTTTGTCGTACAAAGACTGCTGTAACTCATCAAGCTTAGACTCATGTCGATCCTGTGCCATATGTAGTATAGATTATACCTCGAATATTTAGAGAACGCTTTCACCAAGGCGCATTTGTATGTGCCGCATAATCCCTGATTCTTCGGGTTTGTATGTGGTACATACGGAAACAGACAGTTCATATGGGTCTTCTTCGTGAGTAAATGTTTTTGTATCGAGCATGCCTAAATGCTCAAGAATGCGCGCAAGAGTAATAACCTCTGCGATCTTCTCCAAATTCCTATCTTGCCTTATCGCCGCATCAATGTGTGCAAATGCATGCACATGCCGATACACAGCATACACAGGCTCATCAAACACAACGCATTTTCGTAAAAGCTTGTAGAAACGAGGAAAGGCGCGCTGAACACTGACCTCTGGAACAAAGAGAAGTTGCGCGTTGGTAATCTTCCAACTCGCTTTACCTTTTACCAATGAAAGCTGCACATAGTTTCCAACCTGAAGGCAAAACCGAAGTTTTGATTTAAGCAGGCGGACCCCCTTTGCCTGTACACCGATGAGACCCAGTGATTGTGTAAGGACAATGTAGACGCAGTCACTTTCTCCACGATCTTCTCGGCGCAAAATAACCCCTTCAGTACTGTATTGATGATAGCTCACAAAAACTTTTTAAGAAATCTTAAGCACTACTCTATACTCTCCGAACATCGTGTCTTCCCCTTCGAGACTCTGATCGAATGTAATACGAGAAAGAAGGCAAGCTCCTTTCAAAGTCTCATGTACTGACTCAATGAATTCTTTAGCACTTAGCTCAGCACGATACAAAAGAACCGGCATATCTTTTGGAGTAAGTCCTGCGGACTTGCGGAGGTCTTGTATTGCGCGAACAAGCTCGCGTGTATCCCCCTCTTTTTTTAGCTCCGGCGTAATCGTAAGGTCAAGTACCACCGTCTCCCCAAGGCGATCATCAAAAATGATCTCTTTAACATTTACTTCGTCTTGAACAAGCAGAAGATATGCGTCACTTATCTGTATCCCTGTTGTAAGAACTAAGAGTGGTTGGCGAACCTTAATTCCATTTTTTACACGCACATCAAGTCCCCTGGAAACCACATCCCGAACTTTTTTCATTTCTTCAATGCTGTGCTCTTGTATATTTCGTGCAACTGGCCATGTTTCTAAGTGCACACTCTCACACGCTCCTTCGGTTGCTTTGTACACTCGTTCACAGACAAACGGTGCAAATGGTGCAAACACTTTTGCAAACTCTCGGAGTATATATTCAAGGGTTGAAAGTCCCGCGACTCGATCTTCTTCGCCCGTATCTCCCTTTAAACGCTCGCGGCTCCGCCTCACATACCACACAGAAAGGTCATCAACAAATAGCTCAAACGGTCGAGCAGCTTGGTCGAGCATATATAGATCAAGTCCTTCGGTGACTTTTTGTATTGTCTGATTTAGCCGACTCAGTATCCACACATCAAGCGGTGCGGTCGAGGCATACGGATCGATTCTCTTGAGGCTCTCTCCTTTAAACATTTCGTAAAAAGAAAGTACGTTTTCGAGCCGCACAAAAAGCCGACGATGAAGCTCTTCAAGTTCCTTATCAACGAAGTTTGTATTTTCTGCCTGTACAAGCGGACTTGAGACAAGGTATAGACGCAATGTGTCTGCTCCATACTTTTCCACAAGCTCCATTGGGTCAGTAAAGTTTTTCTTACTTTTACTCATTTTCTGACCGTCAGCCGCCATGACAAGGCCGTTGACCGTCACGTTTTTAAACGGCACTTTATCAAACAAAGCAATACCAAGTACAACAAGTGAGTAGAACCACCCTCGTGTTTGGTCGAGCCCTTCACCGATCCAGTCAGCAGGCATTCTGCCTTTAAACAGATGTTCATTTTCGAATGGATAGTGAATTTCCGCATATGGCATTGAGCCAGACTCATACCAACAGTCAAACACATATGGCACACGAGTATACTTTTTGCCGTCAATGGTAAGTTGTATGTCGTCAATAAACGGGCGATGTACATCGAGCATTCCGTTGCGGTGTGGAAATGGGACGAAGTCGACATGATAAGGATGTGCATTTTTGAGACAGTGCCCGGCTTCACGAGGAGAGACGTCTTCCCCCACAAAAGCATATGACTCCGAATCATTGAGCATTTTTGCCCCTGTCAGTAACATCCATAACGGTGCTCCGTGTGTCACAATAAGAATTGTTTCACCTTCACACTTTTGCTCAAAATCAAAAAGTACTTGCATCATGCGCGCCCGCACCTCAAGCCGGCTTTCTCCCCCAGGTATACGATAATTGAATACCTTTTCAAAGAGGGGGTTCTCATTATAGAACTGAGCGATGTTTCGTCCGTTCCATGGACCGTGATCAAACTCTTTAAGTCGATCATCTATTTCAAAAGAGGTACCAAGTTCGTCAGCAATTATTTTCGCTGTCTCCTGAGCACGAATGATCGGGGAGGTGATAACTTTTGTAATTCCTTTTGCACGTAAATCAGCAAGAACGTTTTTTACTTGC
>JALHNF010000025.1 GCA_022843645.1 Minisyncoccota bacterium
TTGGCGGAGGAGGTGAGATTCGAACTCACGGTCCCCGTGAAGGGACTCTTGTTTTCAAGACAAGTGCAATCGACCACTCTGCCACTCCTCCTATGTGATTGTTGGAACACTGTACCATACCAAGTAAAAGAATTCTAGTCTCCGTGAGGTAGGACGAACATGATATATTTATAGTATGAAATATCTTTCAATAGATTACGGAAAAAAGAAATTAGGTCTTGCAACGTCAGATGAAAATGGAGAAATGGCGTTTCCGTGTATGGTGATCGAGAACAATAAAACTCTTCTCGTAGAAGTAAAGCAACTCTGCAAGGAATTGAAGATTGGTGCGGTGGTGGTGGGAGAGTCGGTAGACCAAAACGGTAAGCCAAACGCCATTGCAAAAGAGGCACGGGGTTTTGCAGTTGAACTTGAAAATGCTACAGACCTCCCGCTTTATTTTGAAAAAGAATGGATGACAAGTGTCCATGCTCGCGCAATGCAAGAGGGAAAAGAGGTTGTAGACGACTCTGCCGCTGCACTTATTCTGCAGAGATTTTTAGACAGAAAAAATAAAGTGGTTGCACAGGAGTCTGATGGTGAAGAGGGGGATGAAGATCAAGAATAAAAAATATGGAACATATTACAATTGATGACTTTGCAAAAGTAAAAATTCAAGTTGGGCACATACTTGGTGCTGAAATCATTGAGGGGAGCGACAAGCTCATCAAACTCAGTGTAGACTTTGGAGAGGAGGCACCACGACAAGTACTCTCGGGAATTCGTGCGTATGTATCACTCGACGAGCTTGTCGGGCGAAAATATTTGTTTGTTACCAACCTCAAGCCCCGAACTATGATGGGAATGGAAAGTCAGGCAATGATTCTGGGCGCCGGAGGAGGTGACGAGCCGTTTGCTATTTTCGCACCGACAAATGAGTCTGTCGATCCGGGAGCTGTCATTCGATAGATATGCTTCGCATCTTAACAAGGTGGTACGAGGAGACAGAGGAATATGTAAAGCGCGCAGCATACAGTAAGCATGCTTGGACAACGCTATTTGTTGTCTCGTATCTTGAAAACTTTTTGTCGCCCATTCCTGGGGATGTGCTTGTGGCGCCGCTTGCAGCCGAGCATCCACGGCGGAAATGGTTTATTGTGCTTTTTGCAACGGGGGCATCTGTACTTGGGGCGCTCACGGGGTACATTATCGGACATTTTCTTTTTCAGTCGATTGGCCAAGAGCTTGTCCGCTTGTACGGTGGGGAGGATTCATTTGCGCTTTTTCAGTCAGTGTTTGAAAAGTACGGATTTGCAACGCTTTTTGTAGTTGCGTTTACGCCGCTTCCAGACAAGGTCTTCACCGTGCTTTCTGGCGTTGCAGCTATATCACTTCTTCCTTTTACTATTGCTATGGCGCTTGGGCGTGGTTTGCGTTTTTATATTGTGGCGTATCTTGCGGCCACGTATGGTAAAAGCGCATACACATTTTTCAAACAAAAATTTGGTGTAGCCACGTTTGTGTTTGCTGGAGTACTCGTTCTTGTCCTTATCTTTTCATATTTTACGGTACAATAAAGGTATGGTTTTCGGCACCGCCTCATCGAAGCGCTTTTTGTGTATTGATATTCAGGTAAACAAAATTCTTTTTGTGGTAGTACGAGACGTTGGTGGTGGATTTGCCATTGATTATCACTACACTCTTGTTTTAGAAAACGAAGTTTCATCTGAGGGGGGGAAAGACATTGCTCGTTACGTGGATACATTGTCTGAAATCAAAAAAACATGGAAAGACATGCCAGTGCTTGTGTCGCTTGCAGATACATTCTGCCAATCTGAGCTTCTTGTAGGCGCAGCGTTTGCATCTCTTGCAAAAGTCGAAAAGAAGGCTCGAGAAAACATGGAAAGACAGGCATATGTGTGGGCTGACGTATACAAAAAGAAAAACATCGAATACGCATCTGTGTGCGCTGTAGAAAAAAGCATATGTGATCTTGTATATGGTGTCACACAAAAAATGTATACGGAGGTGTATATGTACCCTCGGAATCTGGTACTTGCGCATTTGCCACCGCTCCAGAGCTCTTTTGTGTGTGATATCGCTGAGACAAAAACAATAGTGTCGTGTATTCAAAGCTCACACACGTTGCTCTTTTCTGTACTGCCATATGGTATGAAATCTTTGCGTGTACAGTTACAAAACAAATTTCAGGTCACTGACGGTGAGGTGGAAGAGATTTTGTCTGCGTATGGCACCTCTCTTTTGCCTCGCAAGGATGGACACATGGTGCACAAGATGGTTCATGCATATATCATGCCAATAGTAGAAGAAATACAGTCGCTTAAGATTCGTATGCGAGAAGTTCAACTTGAGGTGCCCACACGCCTTAGTATGACAGGAGCGGGCGCACTGTATGTGGGTATAGCTGAAGACTTAGAGCGACTGACGCAGCTTACTGTAAGAGAGATAAACGTGTGGGAGGGATGTATTGATTTGGATACATACCTTCCTTCGATTCACAAGAACGAGTCATCTGCATACATGGCTATTGCGGGGCTTATGCATATTTTAAGACATGGGCTACGCTATACGCCGATTGACCTCTAGTATCTTTCGCTGATACAGTACGAGTTGTCCCTTTCCTCCGATAGTTCAATGGATAGAACAGGAGCCTTCTAAGCTCCTAATGCAGGTTCGATTCCTGCTCGGAGGACATGTTTAAAAAGCAACTGCAGTTTTTGCTTTTTAAACATGTCCTCCGAAGAAAAGCCTTTGAAGGCTTTTCGTGCAGGAATCGAAAAACCTTTTCTTTATTTTAGAGAAGCTTTGCTTTGAGAAAATAGAAAAGGTGTACAGCGCCTGTAAGGCGAGATTCCTGCTCGGGTTTCTTATCAGAAAAATACTTGTTTTACACTTCCTTAGCGTTTTTGTATAAAAGATTCTTACAAGGCCTCGGCACTAGTATTTCCTTAGTGACATCTCGTCATCTAGAACGTGCAAGGCGGAGCTTACTTGACTTTTATTTTTAGTATGATATAGCTTGAACAGAGGTGCCAACACATACTCCACACCTGTCTGGGTTGGAACGTCATCTCTACTGCACCTAAAGAGAAAGGAGCCGCGAAATGAAAGTACTGATACTTGACGACAAGGCAGAAGAACGTGAGCGTGCCCAAAAAGCCGCAATCGAACTCGGGCTCGAGCCTGTCGTTTTAGATCCAAAAGAAATGACTCACCACAACATGACCTATAGGTGGATGACGCTTATCCCTACGGTCGATCTCGTTACCACCGACCTTATGTGGGAAGTACGAGAAGGACATGGTGAAAAGGTCAATGGTCTGTTAGTGGTAATTCTTGCAAAACACTTCAATGTGCCTGTGGGTATTTGCGCGAACGGACGTCACTTCGATCGTGGGCACCACGGACCCGCCATTAGCTTCATCAACGATTCTTTCATTGCAGGAATTGAAACGGCAATGTGGATTATCTGTGGCGAAGATAAAGACAAGATGAACCTCTTGAAGAGTCGACCGCCCTTTGTGTGGAGTACACATAAAGATTGGAATGGTGTCATGTCCAAGCTTCTCGGCCAGGTTTCATCCTGACTGTCTCTAACCCGTTTTTAAAAGTTTGACGGAAGGATTCAAACTTTTACCCCAAGTTGGATTACTTGGGGTTCTTTTTTGGTTCTGGAGTTGTAAACCTGAAAACACCTTCAGAGTTGTACTTTCCCCGACTTCTCTTTCACTCTCTGTCAGCTTAGAGTTCTGAACTTGTTCAGCAGGGGGGGGGAGAGAAAACTGCGGTAGGCTCTGTTTATTTTGCCTCGGCAGCCATGTGTGCCAGGGCGTCTCATTTTTTATATAGTAAAACTACCTTTGGGTTTTTAGTCAGAAAAATTAGTGTAGTATTTTGTACTAATTCCTATTCTTTGCTAGCCTATAGATATACTTTATGAATTCCCAACCAATCTGTATTTACCATAAAGACTGCTCAGATGGCACTGCCGCCGCCGCTATATTTTTAAAAAAGTTTCCAGAGAGTAAGACCTTTCCTCTTACCTACGGATACACAGAAGATGAAGCTAGGCTTATTTTGGGGCACGTAGACAAAGACACTGTTGTCTATACGGTTGACTGCTGTCTACTTGCGAAGGAGTGTGTTGCAATGGGGAATACTGTCATTTCAATCGATCACCATATCAGTGTGTTTGAAGAAATGACCGAATTTGCAAAAACAAACACACACTTCACTTATGTCTTTGACAATAATAAATCTGGTGCATCTTTAGCCTGGAGTTATTTTTTTCCTGACGAGGACACCCCTCAATGGATTCTCTTTGTAGAGGACTATGACATCTGGACTGAAAAGTTTTCTCAGTCACCGATCTTTTTTAATTGGACATCTCTTCATATCAATAAGCCAGCAGATTTTAATGAGCTGTTTGATTCTCCTTCTGTCTTAGAAGCCTATCTCAAAAAAGGTCTCTCGATACAAGAGTTCAATGATTTTTATTTACAGAACTTTGTCGCAAAAGCAAAGCCATTATTTTTGATATACAAAGACCATTATGTCCCTGCTTATAACTCAACGCATTTAGCAAATGAGCTTGCGCATACTCTTGCCGATAAAAGCCTTGGTGTTGCTGCTATATATACTATTCGAGGTGAGAAAATAAAACTAAGCATTCGCTCACTATCGGACTCGAAAGTCTCAGCACTTGAGGTTGCTGAAAGCTTTGGGGGTGGTGGCCATAGAAAATCAGCAGGATGTGTTATAAAAACTGTGGACTTCTCGAAATACTTTGTCGCGCTACCCGACAGTACCTAGCTTTCTCAAATTATTTTGTATTTCTGTGTGGGCGATAGAGGACTTGAACCTCTGACCTTTTCGGTGTAAACGAATTGCTCTACCAACTGAGCTAATCGCCCGTTGCAATACAGTAACGCATTTTTCTTTTTTAGGCAATTTCTTCCGGCGTCCTTTAATCGGGTATCTGAAAGATGCTATAATTGTTGTGGTATGTTAAAGTCTTCGCTCATAATTATTCAAACCGTGCTTTTCGGTGGCCTCATCCTCTTTTTTTCGGGTGAGTATGCCTCTGCGCTTAGTATCCCTCGATACGAAGGTTCGCGTGTGGTAGGTGGTACCGGAGCGTATGATTGGGGAGTGTCTATGAATACCGACTCGCTGGGGAATCTTTATTATATAGGCGAATTTGAGTCAGCTTCGATTGACCTTGATCCAACCTCGGGCATCGATACATTCACTAATAACGGCGCTACTGATGTTTTTCTTACCAAAATTAACTCAAATGGCACGTACGCCTGGACTCGTACATGGGGCGGGACTGGCACTGATAACGTGTACAGCATTGCGTTTGACTCTTTAAATAATGTGTACATAACTCTCGAATTTTCTGATACGATCGATTTTGATTTTTCGCCAGCCGTCGATAGTCGCACATCAGCCGGTGGTGTTGACATGGCACTTATCAAAGTGAATGCGGATGGAACATATGGTGGCGTGAGAACTATAGGCGGAGTAGGATCTGACAGACTTTTTGCTGTTGAGATAGACAGTCTTGATAATATCTACATCGCTGGTAGATTTAGAAACACAGTAGACTTTGATCCTGGGCTTGGGGTGGACAGTTATACAAGTGCTGGAAACTATGATGCTTTTTTTTCTAAAATTAACTCAAATGGCACGTACGCCTGGACTCGTACATGGGGTAGCACAGGTATAGATACAGTAAATGATATCGCGCTAGATACTGCCAACAATGTGTATCTTGTGGGTGGATATGCTGGAAGTGTTGATTTTGATCCCTTTGCCCCCACAGACTCTTTTACTAGTAATGGGTCGTCTGATGTTGCGCTTACACGCTACAATGCCGATGGCACGTACGCCTGGACTCGTACATGGGGAGGAGTTGGTTTTGATCTTGGACAGGACGTTCAGATCAGCCCGGCAGGGAGTGTATATGTCGGAAGTCTGTTTGCTGGCACGGTAGACTTTGACCCAACGGTCTCGGTAAACAATTTCACATCAAATGGAGATAGTGACATAGCGGTGAGCAAGTTTTCATCAGGTGGAACATATAACTTTACATACACGTGGGGAGGTGCACTTGTCGATGAGCCATATGGGCTCGCATTTGATGCAGATGGAAAATGGTATATTGTCGGTGTATTCAACGGACCAACAGACCTTGATCCTACAACTGGGATAAATACTGTGTCTTCAAATGGTACATATGATCAGTTTTTGAGTGTATTTGATGCAAGTGACAACTATCTTGCCAGTAAACGATTTGGTCCACCAGATGAATTTGATTGGTATGATGAGATTCCGTACGATGTTCATGTTGCCGGAAGTAAGTTGTATGTGATTGGAGGATACTCAAATACCGCAGACCTTAACCCTGAGGTTGGCACAAACAGCTTCACTTCAGCTGGAGGGCTTGATCTTTACTACTCAACATATAGCCTTGCTAATCCTGGTGTTACGGTATCACCACTATCAGGTCTCATAACCACAGAAGCGGGCGGTACCGCAACAACAACAGTTGTGCTAAATGCAATACCGACAGACAACGTCGTTGTTTCTTTTTCTAGCTCAAATACTGGAGAGGGGACTGTTTCTCCGACAGGCTCTTGTTTGTATAGAGAGGGTGTCAAGCAGGCCATGGTATCTACTGGCGGTTATTCCACATCCTCATCTTTTACTCTTCCTGCTCTAACAAATGGGTCTGGTATCTGCGAAAGGTATATTATTGGTAAGCATCGTGTTGAACTCGGAAAGCAGAATGACTCAGAAGTGGTTCGCAAAATACAAAGATATCTTAATACCTATGAGCAAGAAGGACTTGCTGTAGACGGTGTGTACAAGGTAGATGACGTGCTTGCTGTCAAACGGTTTCAGCAAAAGTATGCTGCACAAATACTTGCGCCGTGGGGCACCACAGCACCTTCAGGTATTGTTGGCCTCACAACTATTGCGAAAATGAATGCTGTTGTGTGCGGAGCATCCGGTGGGTGTCCGTACTTTACCAGCTCTGTAAAGCAGGGCGACTCATCGCCTGAAGTAATGCGAATAAAAAACTTCCTCAACATCGTGATAGGGTCTGAGCTCGACATAACGTCATCTCTTTTTGATACGCCAACAGAGAATGCTGTTCGCCTGTTCCAAAACCGCTATCAACGTTTTATCCTTGCGCCATGGGGTCTTACACGGGGAACGGGGTGGTGGTACCAGGCATCTGTTCGGCAGGCAAACAAGTTTATAGGTTGCACCAATCTGCCGCCGGTTACATTGTCAAACGGGACCGTGCTTGAGTAGGTACGGTATAAATCCAAAGAGTGCGCTATAGTGCAAGTATAATGAAAAAAGAGAGTATAAAAATACTATACGAAGATACGCACGTTGTGGCGCTCTACAAGCCTGCCGGCCTCATGGTGCATAGCGATGGGCGCTCAAAAGAAAAAACTGTCGTTGATTTTGTGATAAAAAAGTATCCAAAGAGCACACATGTTGGTGAGGTGTTTGTATTTGAAGAAAAAGGAGCGAAAAAAGAAATTCCACGTCCTGGCATTGTACACCGGCTCGACAAAGACACCTCAGGGGTTTTGCTTGTGTGTAAGACGGAAGAAGCCTTTCGAAAACTCAAAGCACAATTTAAAAATCATACGATAAAAAAAGTGTATCGGGCGCTTGTCTGGGGGCACGTGAAGCAAGATACAGGAGTTATTGATGCGCCAATCGCACGAAGTAAAAGCGATTTTCGTGCCCGTACTGTGCCAAATTATTTTGACGAGGATGCTCGAGGGCAAGAGCGCGAAGCGGTTACTCGTTACAAAGTGCTTGATAGATTATTTTTGAAAAATAAAAAAGAGAGTCTCCCAATTACATACCTCGAGCTTCATCCACTTACAGGGCGAACGCATCAAATCCGTGTGCATTGCAAATCGATGCGGCACCCAATCGTCGATGACTCACTCTACGGCCCTGAAGGGAAGCCTGTGCTTCTTGGGCGCACGGCGCTCCACGCATTAAGAATCACATTTGTGTCACCTAAAGAAGGTAAGCGGGAGGTTGAGTGCCCGCTTCCCCTTGATTTTGAAACGGCTCTTGCGAAGCTTGTAAAAGTGTGATATTTTCTATACTCATGAAGACAGCTATCAAACTTTCACCAGTTGACATAGAATCACGCAAAAAACTTGAGTTCACCTCGGGTGATACGGTGCGTGTGTGGACAAAAATCATTGAAGACGAGTCAAAAAACAAATTTCGTCTCCAGGCTTTTGAAGGCATGGTTCTTGCTCGCAAGCACGGCACGCAGGCAGGCGCAACATTCACTGTGCGAAAAGTTGCAAGTGGAGTTGGTGTGGAGCGTATTTTCCCACTCTACTCGCCGATGATAGACTCGGTAGAAGTTACAAAGACCGCTCGTGCTCGACGTTCAAAACTCTATTATGTACGAGAAAAAGCGGTGAAAGACATTCGTCGCAAGATGAAATCTCAAGTTGTTCGAAAGGTAAAATCTGGCACTACGACCGCAGAAATTGCCGAGACGGCAGAAGCAAAAGAAGAATAATAAAAAATAAAACCACAGATATGTGGTTTTATTTTTTGTGATATTATTTTTTTATATGAATTTTAGTGGTGAAACGTCTCAGCTTGGAAGTCAGAGAGTATTCCCTGAGAAAGTTTTTAATGGGCACACTGACCCAACTCGGGCTATCTCTGAGCTTGAATCTCGTATTAAACAAAAGAGGGAACAGTTGGCAAAGTTATCGGAGGGACAGCTACTTGCCTTTGAGCGAGCGATAGAAGATGCAAATAATGACTTGGCGGAAATGCTTCGTGCGAAAGATCCAAATGCTCAGGAAAGATACAGATCACGGATCAGCGAGATTTGCCAATAATCTTGTCTCTCAGGTGTTTTTGAGCTAGAATGCACCCACACCTTCATATGCTCAGGTGGCGAAACTGGTAGACGCACTACCTTGAGGTGGTAGCGGGAGCAATCCCATGGAAGTTCAAGTCTTCTCCTGAGCACACAAAACAATTAACATTGACAACATATTGCCTTTTTGGTATTGATAAAGTGTCGTTCGTTAACAAACAAGAAGGGGTGGATCGTGATACAGGGTATAATTGATCAAGCGACAGAGGATGTCCGTCAAATTGTTGAACGGGCACATGTTGATTCGATGACAATGATTGCGCGCTATGCCGCTGCATTCGCGGTGAACTTTACCGACTGGATGGGCAGGACGATCCTGTGGGTACGTCATGAGAAGTCACGCTATGTGCTTGCTGATAATCTGCGCTGCGAATCTGTGGAAGATCATGTTGGGATGCTTCTGCAATTTGCTGAACTTTCTGGGGCCTTACCAGCCCGCGTGCATTTTGCTACCGTTCGTCGTGAGGTTTCAGAAATCAGACATCTCTTTAGGGACCCTTTGACAGCGGGGCTCAGTGGCATGGTGCTCCTGACTGTTTTGGAAGTCACTTCAGAAGTCTTTATTCCTGATCTCGCCGAGCGCGCTCGGAGGTGTGGGTGTACGAACTTCACCTACACCGACGTTCACGGTAGTGCTGACATTGCGCATAGCCTCGCCTTTACTGAAGCAGTAAAAGGTGAGGCTACAATGGGATATATTGATGCCGAGGCGATTATGAGAAAAGCTGCGGATGCCGCGGTTACTCTCATGAGGCGGATCTACGCCTGATGCCACAACAAGCCACCCTCATTGAGGGTGGCTTTCACAATTTTTTACTATTATATTTCCAAAATGGAAATTTATATATTTTGTGTTATTATCGAGAAGCAAAAGATGGTGTCTATGGTGTAACGGTTAACACGGGGGTTTGTGGAGCCCTCGATTCGGGTTCGATTCCCGATAGACACCCACGAAGCAAATACCTGCTGCAAGGAGGGTTTTGCGTAGTGGGTGTCTAAGAAAGTGACCAATGTCACTTTCGTTCGGGAATCGAAAGACTTTTCATTGAG
>JALHNF010000026.1 GCA_022843645.1 Minisyncoccota bacterium
GTAGACACTCCTGGCCACGCCGACTTTGGCTCTGAAGTAGAGCGCGTACTTCGTTCTATCGATTGCGTGCTTTTGGTAGTGGACGCGCAAGAAGGCCCAATGCCACAGACTCGTTTTGTACTCAAAAAATCTCTTGAACTCGGGCTTCATCCAATTGTGGTGATCAATAAAATCGACAAACCTGCTGCCGATCCAAAGCGTGTACATGATGAAGTATTTGAACTTTTTATGGAACTCGGCGCTACAGATGCACAGCTTGATTTCACCACTGTATACGCAATCGGTCGTGAAGGTGTTGCGATGCGGGCTCTTGATGACGCTCGTGTGAACCTTGAGCCACTCCTTGACACTATTTTAGAAAAAGTTCCAAAGGCTTCCGGTGACGCAAGTAAGCCGTTTCAGGCACAAGTGTTCAATCTTGCGTACGACAACTTTCTTGGGCGTCTTGCAGTATGTCGATTGTATGACGGTAAGATTACGCTCAATACGACAGTGTATGCAAAGAAAAGTGACGGCACAGTAGCAACGGGAAAAGTCACAAAGATATATACTTTCACAGGAACGAATAGAACGGAAGTGCAAGAAGCTTCGGCAGGCGACATCGCTATTATTGCCGGCGTGCCTGATGTATACATCGGAGATACGCTCTGTATGTCACAAGAGACACCTCTGCTTCCTGCTATTACTATTGATGAACCAACTATCTCACTTACATTTTTGGTAAACGACTCACCGTTTGGTGGTAGAGAAGGTAAATTTGTAACTATTCGTCAGATTCGCGACCGTCTTGAAAAAGAACTTGAAGTAAACGTAGGGCTTAAAGTCGACTTTTCAAATAATGATGCGTTCCAGGTGTTTGGCCGTGGCGAACTCCACGTTGCTGTACTTCTTGAAAATATGCGTCGAGAAGGCTTTGAAGTGCAGGTATCTCAGCCAAATGTAATCATAAAAGAAGAGCAAGGCAAAAAAATAGAGCCATACGAAGAGCTTACTATCGATGTGCCAACTGAAGTTTCAGGTGTGGTGATCGAAAAAGTTACTCGTCGTCGAGGTATGATTACCAACATGATGGAAAAGCATGGTATTACAAGAGTAAGCGCTGAAATACCAACACGGGGACTCCTTGGATATCGTGGTGAATTTGTGATTGACACCAAAGGCGAAGGAATTCTTTCTGCTCGATTTATTGGCTTCAAAGAATGGGCTGGAGAAATCAAGAAAAAAGACGTTGGCTCGATGACCTCGATGGCAGATGGCAAAGCACTTGCGTTTTCTTTGTGGAACCTTCAAGATCGTGGCGTACTCTACATTGCACCAAACATTGATGTGTATGAAGGGCAGGTAATTGGCAATACTTCAAAAGGGGAAGAAATGATTGTGAATCCAACAAAAGGTAAACAGCTTACAAATGTGCGCGCATCAGGAAGCGATGAAGCTATTACACTTGTGCCGGCATGGGAGCTTACCATTGAGCGCGGGCTTGAAATCATGAATCAAGATGAGTATCTTGAGATCACCCCTAAGTCTGTTCGTCTTCGAAAAAAACTTCGTACAGAAAGTGAGCGCGCAAAAGCGGGGAGAAAGTAGGGTTCTTGGCTGAGGAAAAAGTAAGTGCACTCCTATGAGGCTATGATAGAATGTGTGTATGGATACAGTTCTTAAGGCTGACATTTTCTTTTTTGTTGCAACGATTGCTATCGTACTCATCACTACGTTTGTAGTCACAGCTCTCTGGTACGCAATCAAAATATTACGCACATACAAAGAAACCTCTCTCATCATAAAAAACACCGTTCTTGAGGTGAGTCAAAACGTGCTTCATGTGGAAGATACTCTAAAAAACTTTTTTGAAAACTTAAACGTGATACAATTACTACGTTTGGCGTTTACTCCTAAACGTAAAAACACTAAAAACGTAAAACAAGAAAAAGAAGAACATGGCACAAAAGAATAATAAAAATATTTCTGTCGGTGGCGCAGTAGGCTTGGCTGCAAGTCTTGCGGCACTTGCGGCAGGGAGCTATTTCATTTTTGGCCCACAGGGTACAAAGAATAGAAAAGCGATTAAGGGTTGGACCCTTAAGGCAAAGGGTGAGGTACTTGAGAAAATTGAAAAACTAAAAGAAGTAACCCCAGAGACCTACAATAAATTGATCGATGATGTTACTGCAAAGTATTCAAAACTCAAAGACATAAGTGGAGACGAAGTTGCCGCTCTTGCTTCAGACCTCAAAAAGCATTGGAAGGCTATTGCACGAGATTTGGCGCCAAAGAAAAAGGCTGCTAAAAAGACGGGAAAGAAAGTCGTTGCAAAATAAACAAACCCCCCAGCTATATCTGGGGGTTTTGTTTTGGTAGTAGAATGTGTATATGGTCCGCATTATCTTCTTTATCGCACTTCTTATTTTAGGATATCTCGGGTATTTCTGGTATCAAGACACATACGCTTCGCCTAATTCAGGTAAAGAGTTTGTAATTCTCACGCTCAATACTCAAGAAGTCAAAGCTGAGGTTGTACGTTCATATACTGATAAGAGGAAGGGATTGTCTTTTCGCGACAGCCTGGCTCCACGTACAGGAATGTTATTTGTTTTTAACGATATGCAATACCCACAGATATGGATGAAGGATATGCGATTTGCGATTGATATTTTGTTCATCGACAAAGAGGGAAGAATTGTCCAGATCTTTGAGAGTGCGACACCAGAATCTTATTTCGAAACGCCTCCAAGAATGTTTCGTAGCTTAGAGGCGAGTCGATACGTGCTTGAGCTTCCTGCTGGTACTGTAGAGGACGAAGGTATTAGTACGGGAATGGTTATACCAGAGCTCAAGTAGATTTAAGTTTATTTGTGCGCTAGTATAGAAAATGCTCATATTGCGCAACTGCGTTTACTTTGTCTGCGTAGGTAGAATAAAGTAAATGAGGAAAGTCCGAACACACCCATATGGCAACGTATGGAGCAGGGTAGCGGGTAACGCCCGTCGTAGGTGACTACAGAGGTGCGAGCAGAGACGCTTGAATCGAAAGAGACAAGCCCCACAAGTCTACGCAAGTAGGCTTGTGGGTGAGTTTTGTGGCAACATAAAAGTGAAACGGCTAAATCCTTACTTGTGTGCAAGATCGTGTCTGCCTTGCCTGTGAAAGCAGGGAAAGTAGAAGAATCGCTTGAGGTGTGTAGCGATATACACCCTAGATACATAGTTGCTTCTGTGTGCAAACACAACAGACAGAATTCGGCTTATAGATATGAGTTCAATAAAAATAATCAGGGTAATGCCTGATTATTTTTAATACGTGCACTAGAGCAGCACGTGTGTAAAAATTTAATGTATAATACGGCATATATGGCATCTACCGATATAAAACGTAGTTACGTAACGACATTTTTGTCCATAATCTCTCAATGGAGTACGGTGCTTGTCCCTGTTGTTGCCTTACTTGCTTTGATCCCTGTTGCTCCGTTAGGAGTCGAGGGGTCAAAGGTTGTTTTATCTGGAATATTAGTTGTTCTTGCTGTTCTTTCGTATGTGGTGTCCGGGATAGTGAGTAAAAGTTTTAGGCTACCCCATGTATCTTTGCTTACCGGCCTAGCCCTCTATTCAGGGGCAGCTGTAATTTCCACTCTCTTTTCCCAAGGTGGAGTATTTTCTTTTTTTGGCATAGGAGTTGAGGTGTGGACTGTGTCATATATATGTGTGGCGATACTTTTTACGTATATGGTAGCAGTACACGCACAAAAAGCAGACTGGAGAAATATGATACTTACAGTCACATTTGTTTCTGCTGTTATTGCTGTCGCATTCCAATTTTTACGAATTGCGTCTTCAGTTGAATTTGGGGCATTTTCTATTTTTACCGACCCAGTTACTAATACTGTCGGTAGGTGGTCTGACCTCGGTATCGTGGCACTCCTTGTGCTCTTTACGAGTTTTGCCCTATTTGCATTCTCGCGCAATCTTTCTCGAAAAATGCAAGGAGTCCATATTGGCGTTTTTGTTATAGCAACGAATGTATTTTTTGTTGTTTCCCCGCTTGTAGGGTTATTTCTTCTTGCGTTTGGGGCATGGAGTATGCTCAACCTTTTTTCTTTCTCGTCTGAAAAGACAAGGCAACTGACTCGACATATATTGCAAGCGTTTATTGTCATTGGTATTACGTTCTTCGTATTTCAGGGTATGATTGGCAGATCGCCACTCTTCTTTCAAAACACGAGCATCCCGACGTTCTCTCAGACTTCCGGAGATATTGTATATAGTGACTTTCCGTCGACATTCCTGCGCGATTCATTTTTGGTTGCGAAATCAGTATTTGTTGAGTCGCCTGTGTTTGGTGTCGGAGCATCGCGGTTCCAAGAAGCATGGGCAGAATACAAACCACGAAGTATAAACGAAACCGCATGGTGGTCTATTGATTTCAGTGTTGGTGCAGGACTCCTTCTTCACTTTTTTGTTCTCTTCGGTACTATTGGTATCCTTGGACTTGCTGGACTTTTGTATGTGGTCTGTCAACGCCTCTATCAAGGACTGCATTCTCTCGACAATACGGAAAAGTATCTTGCTCTTATTACAGGTCTTTTGTGGGTATATGCACTCTTTCAAACGCCGTCGGCAGGATTACTTCTTGTGATGCTCATGCTTACAGGGGTTATCTTTTCGTATGCTCGTTCAACTGAACACAAGGTTCATGTGTTAAAACCAAGCGCTCTTCTTGGTGTCCTTGTTGCGCTTGTGCTTATTTTGATACCAACATACAGTGTTATCTCTCGTACACTTGCGCTTACATATGCCATGCAAGCAGAACAATTGGCTACTCAAGTAACTCCGGATCTTTTGCAAGCAGAAGAAAAGCTTAAAAGAGTGACCTCTCTTGTCCCACATGAGGTGTATTATCAGGCAATCGCTGGTGTGCAGGTACGAGGTCTTAGCACGATTGCGTCTCAAATAAATAGTAATCAGAGCTTATCGCAAACAGAAAGGACAGCGCTCGCGCAGACGTTCGATACAAAAGTTGCTGAAACGATCACAACATACACACGGGCACTTGAGTCAAATCCTCAAAACTACACTAATCACCTTAGGAGAGCGCAATTTCTTTCAAATCTTACTTCAGGAAGAGAGGTGAATGAGACACTGTATGCAACCGCGGTGCGAGATATACAAAATGCAAAAGCACTCACCCCTTTAAATCCGACACTCAACATCCTAGAAGCTCAGCTTGCTTTACAAAAAGGTGACGTGGGGCAGGCGCAGGCACTACTTCTTGATGCTATCAACAAAAAATCAAACTATACTGAGCCTGCACTTATCTTAGCGCAGCTTAAAATAGAAGAGCGTAATCTACAAGATGCGCTTGTTGCAGTAGAGTATGCTTTACGGACAAACAGTAACAGTTCTCAGGCGCTCTACATATACGGAGTACTTCAATTTGAGGCAAAAAATTATTTTGCAGCTGCGCAAGCGTTTGAAAGACTTATTCTTGTTCAGGGTAGTATATCGGCAGATACTGCGCGACTTCTTGCCGATAGTTATACACAGTTGGGTAATGTGGGTGGAGCGAAAAGGGCATACGAAGAGCTTCTCAAGCTTGACCCAAATAATCAAGAAATAAAAGATATTCTTTTGAAAATACAAAGTGGGGAAGCAGATAACGCCGAAAACTAAAGCTTTAAGTATTGGGCTAGATGCGCTAGAATAGGGAATAAATGGTAGCTGGCTTCACACAAAAAGAAGACAACGGTATATATTCAATGCACAAAGCCGCACTTTTGATTGCGGCTTTGTCGCTTGTATCACAGGTTTTGGCAGTTGTGAGAGACAAGCTTCTTGCACACTACTTTGGTGCTGGTGAGACGCTTAGTTTATACTATGCCGCATTTCGTATTCCTGACATGGTGTACGCATCTCTTTCTGCTCTTATGGCGGCGATTATCGTGCTCCCACTCCTTACTCGAAGTTATACACAAAATAAAGATGAGGTTCAAAACGTTTTGAACTCACTTTGTACGGTCTTCATTGTAGTAGGGGTTATAGTGACAGGGGTTTTGTACGTCCTCATGCCATACCTGACTCGATACATTGTCCCGGGATTTCCGCCTGAAAGTCAGACAACTCTTGTTGAATTCTCGCGACTTCTTCTTCTCTCTCCTTTGATTCTTGGCGTCTCTAATCTTATTGGTTCTGTGCTTCAGATGAAGCGTAACTTTTTATTTTATTCTCTTGCGCCCGTTCTCTACAACGTCGGTATTATCGCAGGAATTGTTTTTCTCCGTCCATATTTTGGCATTCAAGGAGTGCTTTATGGTGTGATTGGCGGCGCGTGTTTGCATCTTCTCATTCAAGCGCCCATGGCGTACATGTATCGACTGCTGCCGATACTCACATTCTCGATTGACTGGAAGCTCATACAAGAAACTTTTTTTATATCTGTTCCACGGGTTGCTACACTCCTTGCAATACAGATCGCACAAACATTCCTGGTGGCACAGGCGAGCCTTGTTGCGCTTTCGTCTGTAGCGATATTTAGCCTGGCGTTTAACATTCAAACAGTCCCACTTACGCTCATTGGTCTGAGCTATTCAATTGCCGCATTTCCTATGTTAAGCGAGTATGTTGAGAAAAAAAACTTTGCTATGGTCTGGACGCACATATACAATGCGATGCGTCACATTATCTTTTGGTCGATACCTATTATTTGTTTTACTATCGTACTTCGTGCACATATTGTGCGTGTTTTGTACGGATCTGGAGAGTTTGACTGGACCGACACACGTCTCACCGCAGCCGTTCTTGCTGTCATGATTTGCGCACTTACATTTCAGGCTTTTTCATTACTCATTATGCGTGCGCTCTACGCATTCCATAGCGCATACAGTCAGTTTGTGGCTCAAATGGCTGCACTGTTGGTTACGTACATTGTTGCTGTATATGGAGTTTTTGCATGGCATACAATGCCCTCATTTGCATATTTTATAGAGGCACTCTTTCGTATATCGTATTTGCCAGATAGCGCTGTTCTTGTTATAGGGCTCGCGCATGCTTTGGGCGCGATGACACTTTCTCTTATTCTCCTTTTTATTTTACGTGCAAAACTTACCGCTATGAGAATTCGTGACTTGCGAGGGGTGGTAGGACAGTCTTTTGCGGCCGGTATCATTGGTGCCTTCGTGGCGTATGTCGCACTTACGTATATTCAAGTGTATGTGTCGCTTGAGACATTTATAGGAGTACTTACGAGTGCTCTTTTTGGGGTATTTTTTGGTTTCCTTGCATGGTTTGGGATTCTGTATATACTACAGTCAAAAGAATTGCATGAATTTTCAGTAGCAGCTCGAAAACGTTTTTGGAAGTCCGGAGTCGTACAAGAAGAATTGCAAGAATTATAGCCATTATGAATCTTTCTCACATTAGAAACTTTTCTATTATTGCCCATATCGATCATGGCAAATCAACGCTTGCAGACCGGATGCTTGAAGTGACACATACCATTGAGGCAAGAAAAATGCGCGACCAAGTGCTTGACTCAATGGAGCTTGAGCGCGAACGGGGGATTACGATCAAGATGCAGCCAGTACGAATGATGCACACGGTAGATGGCACTGAATACGTGCTTAATTTGATCGACACGCCTGGACATATCGACTTTTCGTATGAAGTTTCCCGGTCGCTGAAAGCGGTTGAGGG
This sequence comes from Minisyncoccota bacterium, assembly GCA_022843645.1. Lineage (GTDB taxonomy): Bacteria > Patescibacteriota > Minisyncoccia > Phycocordibacterales > UBA5272 > JALHNF01. The sequence goes on from JALHNF010000026.1 coordinate 7,684, forward strand.
CTCAATACTTCTTGTCGACTGTACTCAAGGTGTGCAAGCTCAGACGCTTACCACACTACACATGGCGCAAGAGTCGGGGCTTACCATTATTCCGGTCCTAAGCAAAGTCGACTCTCCTTTAGCTCGTAAGGACGAAGTGAGAGACGAAATCATGCAAGTGCTTAAGTGTAAAAAGGAAGACATTCGAGAGGTCTCTGGTAAAACAGGTGAGGGGGTGCTCGACCTTCTTACATACATTGTAAAGACAGTTCCACATCCGCAGTCAACATACACAGGTCCACAAGATATTCGTGCACTCATTTTTGACTTTGAGTATTCAAATCATCAAGGTGTTATCCTGTACACACGGATACTCGACGGTAGTATAAAAAAGAATGATCAACTTGTATTTGCCGAGTCTAAGGAGAAGTTTTTTGTTCATGAGCTCGGCGTGTTTCGCCCAGGAAAGATAGAGACAGATGGTCTTTCGTCCGGAGAGATTGGTTATATTGTTACAGGTATCAAACAGCCGGGCATCGCGCGAGTCGGAGATACGGTAACACTGTTTAAAAAACCGCTTCCTGCGTTTCCTGGATATCAAGAACCTCGACCACTTGTATTTGCATCACTCTATCCCGAAAGTCAGGATGACTTTACACTGCTTAAGTCTTCAATCATGCGTCTTAAGCTTTCAGACTCATCATTTACATTTGAAGAAGAAAGCTCAGGTGCCCTTGGGCGAGGGTTTCGATGTGGTTTCTTGGGAATGCTTCATTTGGAAATTATCACTGAGCGTTTAAGGCGAGAGTTTAATTTGGAACTTATCGTTACCACACCATCAATCCATTATGACATTCATTTCAAAAACGATAAGGTTGAACGTGTGTACTCCCCGGTATATTTTCCAGATCATGGTAATTATGTGAAATGTTTTGAACCATGGACCAACATGCAAATCATTACTCCGATTGACTATATTTCTCCAATCATGCAGCTCTTGTACGAACATGAAGCAGAAACAGGAGAGACGGAAGTCTTCGGAGACAATCGTATGGCAATTCATGTCAAAATGCCACTTCGAGAGCTGATGCGTAACTTTTTTGACGAGCTCAAAAGCGCTACGTCTGGCTACGCATCGGTCTCCTATGAGCTTGCGGAAATGCGAGAGGCATTTGTCGAGCGAATTGATATTTTAGTAGCTGACGAGCTCGTACCTGCATTTTCAAAAGTCGTTTCATCTCGGCGAGTTCAGGAAGAGTGTGAAAATGCAGTAGAGAAGCTGTACAAAGTTCTTCCTCAAGAGCTGTTTGTGGTCAAGATTCAAGCACGTGCGCATGGCAGGATTGTGGCCTCACGGTCGCTTAAAGCGCTACGCAAAGATGTTACTGGGTACTTGTATGGTGGCGACATTACCCGAAAAATGAAACTTCTCGAAAAGCAGAAAAAAGGCAAGAAGAAAATGCTTGGCCGAGGAAAAGTGCACATCGAGCATGATGTCTTTATGAAGATGATGAAGCAAGAGTAGCTTTTTAAAGCCCAAATGCCATCGGGAGTGTCGAGAGCACCATCGAGACAATCACAAGCACCGCGATTACAATCCAGAATACCTTTATGAAGGTCTTACTTTTTTTACTGTATAACATAGAATAATAATGATATCCTAACAATATATGGCCGCTTTGCCAAGAAAAAAGAACTCATTTTTCTATTCCCCCGTTACGCTTCTGTTTGCATCGCTTGCGACCGTCTTTGTGATATTCCAGGTAATAGATGTATATACAAAAAAGCAATACACTAAAGAGCTATTAAATGAAACTACCTCCTATTACGAGTCTCTCCGTAATGCTAAGTACAGCATCGAAGAACGAAAAGCACTCTTGGATGACGAACGAGGAAGAGAGGCATTTATGCGAGAAAAAAGTGGGTTTTTGCTTCCAGGTGAAGAGGTGTATGTTATTGTTGATGTTCCAAAAAATGAGCAAGTAAGCAGTACTCAAGAAAAAGACAGTCTGGTAAGGAGATTAGTTCCTTTTTACTAATATGAAATTTATATCACTTCTTAAAAACGAACCATTCACATTCCTCTTTAGAAAAACGTGGCGTTTTTCTGGAGGCAACCGGTATCGTGTCGTCTTGTATAGCGTTATGTTTCTTGTTGCTAATATCATAGTGCTTTTTGAGCC
>JALHNF010000027.1 GCA_022843645.1 Minisyncoccota bacterium
TATTTAGAAGCCACAAGCCGCTCCGACACAAGATTCATTTCACCTGCGCCGAGCGATATAATAATGGTATCTTCCCCGCTTAACGCAAGCTCACCCATACAGGCTTCCGTAAACATACGCGCATCTTTACCTTGCGAAACAAAACCATCAACAAGCATCTCTGAGCGAATGTCTCCTGGATCGACTTCGCGTGCGGCATAAATTGGCGCAACGTATATGGAAGAGGCGCTATCAAAGGCATGGAGAAAGTCTTGAAAAAGAAGTTTCGTGCGTGAGTACAGGTGAGGCTGAAAGAGCGCGATGATCTTTTTGTCGCTATACTTTTTCTTAAAACCTTCGAGGGTAACTTTGATCTCAGTGGGATGGTGGCCATAGTCGTCAAACACCATGGCGCCATTTTTTGTGGCACCAAGATACTCAGACCGACGCCATGTGCCAGAAAAAGTTGTAAGAATATTTTTTGATTTAGTTGCTTCTACTCCAAGAATCTGCGCAACGGAAGCCGCAAGACGAGCATTTTTTTGCATATGCTCTCCAGGGACCTTGAGCTCAAAATCATATGGCAGACTCGAGACATCAATGACTTTAGCTCTCGCTTTCTCTACAATGCTTTTCATGTGTGGAAGTGTTGCATCAAAGACAATGTACCCGTTCTCTGGCACAGATTCTGCAAATGTACGGAACGCATCAACAAGATTCTCTATTGTTCCGTAATAATCAAGGTGGTCATTATCTATGTTTGTGATAACTGCAATAAAAGGATGCAGCTCAAGAAATGACTTCTTGTATTCGCATGCTTCGACTACAAAAAGATCACTTGCGCCGTGAATAAAATTGGTGCCTCCTTGCGCAAGCAAACTCCCTACAATGACACTCGGATCTTTCCCCCCTTCACGCAAAATATGCGCGATCATCGCGGTCGTACTTGTCTTTCCGTGCGAGCCGGCGATTGCGATTGTTTTTTTGTTTTTAGATATTTGGCCAAGACCTTGTGCGTATGTGTAGCTTGGTATACCAAGCTCGCGTGAACGAAGAAGCTCTTTATCTGTGTCAGGAAGTGCGGCAGTATAAAAAATAGTGTCGATGTCTTTGGTTAAAAGCTCAGGATGATGACCAATATGGACATGGATACCTTTTTTCTCAAGCAAATCAGTGATTTTTGACTTGGTTTGGTCGCTCCCGGAAACAGTGTACCCCTCATAAAGGAAGTGCTGCGCCAAAGCCGAAAGACCAATTCCCCCTATTCCAATACAGTAGATTTGTTGCTTCTTCATAGGTCTACCTATTGTATACGGAAATACGCACATGAATATATTGACCAAAAATGATTTTCGGAGTATAGTAAGTGTCACTTAGTAACCTATTTTCGTTCACCACTTTGAAAGAAAAAGATAAAACCAAAATCAATGAGCAGATACGCGCTCGCGAAGTGCGTGTCATTGACCCGCAAGGTGGAAACTTGGGAGTTCTAAGTATCGAGGATGCGCTCCGGCGCGCCCGAGAGTTACAGCTTGACCTTATTGAAGTAAGTCCTGGTGCTGTGCCCCCTATCGCAAAGATAATGGACTATGGCAAATACCAGTACGACGTTTCAAAAAAGCTTAAAGAAGTAAAAGCGAAAGCAAAAGTCACTGAGACCAAAAGTCTGCAGGTAAAACTAGGGACCGGAGATAATGATCTCGAAATCAAGGCAAAGCAAGCCTCAAAATGGCTTAAGGAAGGGCATCGTGTACAGTTTGATCTCTACCTCAAAGGCCGAGAGAAATACCTAGAGGAGTCATTCCTAAAAGCCCGCCTTGAAAGAGTTCTCATTCTTCTCACCGAAGACTATAAAATAGCTGAGCCAATCAAAAAAACTCCAAAAGGAGGGTTCATGGTCACCATTGAACGAAAAAAATAGGCGTTATGAAAACAAACAAATCATATACAAAAAGACTCAAAGTTACGAAAAACGGAAAGATCCTCGGAAAAGCTCCTGGATTCAACCACTACAACGCAAAGCAAAAGCGATCAAAGCAGCTTGCCGGCAAGAAGCCTGTTGTGTTCAACATGACAGCACGTGAAAAACGACAATTCCTCCCAGGACTTGTAAAATAGTCACATTTTATATAATCTACGAATTATGCCACGAGTAAAAAAAGGAACTATTGGTGCGAAACGACGGCGATCAGTGCTTAAAAAAGCAAAAGGATTCCGAAACGCACGAAGTACCAAAGAACGACAAGCAAAAGTAGCGCTCACAAAAGCTGGCGTATACGCATTTGCACACCGAAAAGACAAGAAGAATGACTTTCGCCGTCTTTGGAGTGTACGCCTCAATGCCGCTCTTCGAGAAAACGGATCAACATACAGCACATTTATTGGCAAAGCAAAAAAAGCAGGAGTTATCCTAAACAGAAAGATGCTCTCTGAAATAGCTGCCGAACATCCAGACCTCTTTAAAAAGATTCTTGAGAAAGTGAAATAATTCAAAAAAGCCACCGCAAAAGGTGGCTTTTTTGAATTTGTATATAAACTAGAGAACCCCTGATTCAATACGATCGATTTTTACAAGCTCTACTACTTTTTCTACTAACCGCGCAGGATCTGTATCAAAAACAATCTTTGGATTTGGACGATTACCTTTTGCAATGATGTTTTGAATTACCTCATCCGTTGCCCAGTCTCCCTGCAATACACCGATTGGCTTGTTGTCTTCGAATGCGATAGTGAATTCGTGAATAGTACCGATACGCCCACATCCAACAATGACGGCTTCACATGAACGTATAAGAAGCAAGTCGCGCCCTGGAAATCCAAACCCGGTGTACACCACTAAGTCCATGTAGTCTGGTGGCAACTTGTATACATCTTTATGCTCTTTTACGTTTGCTGCAGGAGAAAGACCTATTGAGATACCCCCCTCCGACTTTGCACCCATTGCCGACCATAAAGGAAAGCCTGTTGTTGCACCCGTAACAAGTACAGCACCCTTTTTGCCAATTTGTCTTCCAAGCTCAATTGCCTTTTCCCGGGCATCGATACCACAGTGTCCAATATCAGCAGCACCAGAGACACACAGGACCACTGGAGTTTCTTTATGAATAGTCATAACAATCATTGTACCAGTGAAATTGTAACTTTGTCACCTTTGTCTGGCACCACCGCGTCTACATCAAATGAGTCCTTAATACGTTGAGCCAAGAAAAGCGCAGAGCGAAGCTCGCCTAAAATCACAAACACTTTTTTGAGCCGTCCCACCATTGGCTCAACAAACGCAACTAGGTCGTCTGAATCTTTGTGTGCAGAGTACCCACTTAAGACTTCAATTTTTGCCTTGACTTCAACCTCAACACCATAAATACGAACCTGCTTGATGCCATCGACGAGGACTCGCGCAAGTGTCCCTGGTGCCTGATAGCCAACAATAAGAAATGTTGCATGTGGGTTTCCGAGATAATTTTTCGCATGATGCACGACACGCCCCCCGTTCATCATTCCCGCACCCGCAATGATAATTTTTGGACCAGGGAGGTCTTTAAGCGCTTTTGACTCTTCACTATCTTGTATCCTTGTTAACCCAGGAAAATTAAAAATGTCGTCTGTGCGTATCTTATTCTGCGCATCACTGTTTAGGTACTTTGTATGCCGCTTGAAAACATCCGTGACTTTTATAGCAAGTGGAGAGTCAAGGTACATAGGGACCTGTGGCAGCTCGCCTTTTTCAACCATTTCATTGAGCTCAAATAAAAGCTCCTGTGTGCGCTCGACCGAAAAAGCAGGAATGACGAGTATGCCCTTTGTCTGTACTGTGTGCAAAACAGAGGCTTTAAGTTTTTCTTTTCTTTCGAAATGAAGCTCATGATTACGATCACCGTAGACACTTTCAATAGCGAGATAGTCGATATCTCTCATTACTTCCGTATCACTAAGAAGCGTCGATGGAGTATTACCAAGATCTCCTGTAAATGCAATCTTCTTGCCTTGATACGAAAACACAACCATCGCTGACCCTAAAATATGCCCTGCATCGCGGAATGACACAGAGAGCGGCTCACCATCACAGTCAAACAGAATTGCCTCATGATAGTCTTTTGTATTCCAGCGAGCAAGCGCATGGTCTATATCTTCTTGCAGATACAACGCCTCTCGCCCTGCTTCCTCGGCGGCCCTATTAATAATCTTCATGCTATCTATCATCACAAGCTCCCCTATTTCTTTTGTAGGAGGAGTAGAATAAATCTGTCCACGAAATCCATCTTTTAAAAGCTTTGGAATACGACCGACATGATCTAAGTGGCCGTGTGTAACAAACAGCACATCAACAGATGCCGGATCATACGCAAAAGGTTCATGATTTGTCTCTTCGGCGTACCGTGTTCCTTGTTCGAGCCCACAGTCTATTAAAAACTTCTTCTCACCAAATTCGATCAAAAAGTTTGAGCCTGTCACCGAGCGGGCGCCACTTATAAACGAGATATTGACGTAATTATTTTTCATAGGTAAATACTGTACGAGTTACTAAAAGCGCCACAATACCACCAACCATATCGTGTACGAGATCAGCGATTGTATCTATAAGACTAAATCTATCGAACTGATATGTGATATTTAAGTACATTTCAAAGACTTCCCACAAAGCACCTATAGCAAGCACAAAAAGAAGTACCAAAAGCCACACAACATCGCGGGGCAAAGCATCAAAATATAGCCGTAGAGAGAGCATACCTAGAAGCCCAACCGTAAACCCGCCAAATAAGTGCATAGGAATATCAAACCACGGAAGATAGAAGTAGGTGTCGTGCGCGAGAGCATACATATGTGTGGCAAGAATGAGAATCGAAGCGCACGCAGTGAGAGACAAGAGAAATCGTACAGACATGTGTGTATTGTATCAGAGGGGAATATAAAAAACACCACCTATTTCTAGGTGGTGTTTTTTATAGGTGCCTACAGGTGTACCTGAACTATATAATTCAAGTGGGATCGCTCATATGTATACCACGGTACACACGGATATTGCATTCCCCTACCAAGGTTTAAGAAAGATACACATGCGACACCTGTTTCTAGTATACGCTCTAGATCTCTTCCGTCAACACTTTCAAATTATGGAGAAAATTCTTGGCTTCAAGCTCATTAATTTTTGCCATAGCCGTCAATCGTACCCGCTCTGCTACTGTTTGAGGAGGCTTGTATGTCACCGTAAGTGTCACAATAGTGACCCCATTTTCTTCTTTAAGCTCATATTCCCACTCGCTCTCAGCATCGCCGAGCGTGCGCGCAGAATACACTTTTGGAGATTCCAACTGCTTTACTTCCCACACACCATCGAGTGTGACGCCGAGCATTTTGTATCTGTAATTGTAGGTCGACCCTTCTTTCAGAGGCATGTCAGAGATATTTGTGTTTTCTATTGAGCCCGTCATCGCTTTTGGTGTTTGCATCGGGTCGACAATAAAATCAAATACTTTCTGTATAGGAGCCTTAATGGTTTCCGTAGCAACAATAACCAGCTCTTGCATTATTCAAGTATACCATCGATATTAACGTCGTAGAGGATGGCGTCTTGAATATGATTGTAGGAAATAATTTCATTCTCCTTAAACCAAATAGGGATTTCTCGCATTGCCTCTTCAGGAGACTCAGAGCAGTGGACAAGATTTCGAACGGCACGATTATCGAGATTCGCAACATCATATGAATCGAGCGTTAAGTCGCCACGAATTGTTCCTACGTCAGATGTTGTTGGTTCTGTGCCCCCAACGAGCTTTGTAACAATGGCAACAGACTTGTTTCCCTCAAGCACAAGACAAAGAGATGGGCCAGCCATCATGTATTTTGCCAGCGCTCTCACTATATCTTTACCATATTCAATAGGCTCTTTCTCTGCTTTCTTGCCTTGCGCTTCAAGGTTTGCAACCATTCCCTTTCCTTTTCGCTCAAACCACTCATCATTTTTATTATAGTGTGTAAAGCATTGATCTTCTGTAGCTACAACCATCTTCATTGCGACAGTCTTGAGTCCAACTTTCTCGAATCGAGACAAAATATCCCCTACAAGACCACGTTGAATAGCATCTGGCTTTAAAATTACAAATGTTCGTTCTTTCTTTGGATGTGTCATAGTGCGCCTAGTATATCAAAAAGTCCTCAGAAATTGTACTTTGACATAATTTCTTGCTCCACCTCGTTTCTGTCTCGGCCAAATGTCATGTAGGAGAGCTCTTTAAGTGGCTCGACAATCTCTTGATTGCCTTTATATGGCGGCATGGTGGCAATATTAAATGGTTTCTGAGGCACACCTCGCGAGAGCATCTTCACATAGGCATTGTAATTCTCAATTTTAAGAATGTCGTTTGTGGTGAATATCGGATCAAACTGTTTTGCTAAAAATTCTGCATCTTCAACACCAACTCGAAACACCGCCATAGAGCCCACATTTCCAAACACAGCTCCTTTAATGTCATCAGGAATTTGGCTTATGTATTGATGTGCTAAGTTGAGGCTCAAGCGATACTTACGTGCCTCAGACAAAATGGAGGCAATGGAGTCGGTGGTGATATTTTGAAATTCGTCGATATAGAGATAAAAGTCATTCATCTTTTGCCCATACATGTCCACACGCGAAAGCGCAGCCATCTGAATCTTCCCCACAAGAATAAGGCCAATGAGATTTGCATTGATATCCCCGAGGCGTCCTTTTGAAAGGTTTACCAAGAGAATCTTTTTATTATCCATGATGTCACGGAAGTTAAACGCAGACCGCTCTTGCGCTACTACTGGGCGCATAATTTCATTTGAAAGAAAGTTGTCGAATTTGTTGGTGATATATGGCACGTAGTTTTGTAAGCCCTGATCACCTGTTGTCTTTTCAGCGTTCGCCCAAAACTGTGAGACAAGCGGATTGCGACAACGAGAGAGCTTGAGTGCACGATAATTTTTGTCTGAAAGGACGCGTGAGATATCAAGAAGCGTGTTGCCACTTTCCGGATCCTCCATCACAAGAAGTGCGGAATTTCTGAAGTATTGCTCAAACGCCGGACCGCCGGCCGTCTTCATGTCAAAAAGTTTATTGAAAATACTCAAAAGCTCATTTACAACAAATGTCTTTTGCTCTGGATACCGCGGATCATACTCGAGCATGTTGAGCCCCATTGGGCGCGCAGTGTAGGCTGGGTCAAAATAAATAACATCGTTTACTCGCTCGGGAGGGACTGCTGCCAAAATATCTTGTACGTCTGTACCGTGAGGATCGATAAAGCAACATCCATCACCATTATGGATGTCTTGAATAATCATGTTTTTCAAAATACTTGTTTTACCAGTACCCGTCTGCCCTATCACGTACATGTGCCGAACACGGTCGTCAGGCGTCATGAAAACTTTTGTTTCTACGCCCCGATACCGATTGACTCCAATGAGTGTTCCGGAAACAGGCAGATCAAGTGGGGCTGGCGCCTGAGCAGCTTGCGCGGTTTTTAGTTGATTGGAGCCAACAGTTGAACTTGGGAAGTGTGCGAGCGTAGTGAGCTCTTTTAAATTAAGGGGAATGGACTCTCCATCACGAAAGATACGATAGCTGAAGTCATGAAATAGCCTCGTATTGCCACGAGCTTTTTTGACATCAAAGGTAAGCCTGTTTCCTTTTGTCTCGGTAAACTGATGAAAGCCTGAAATAATATCGCGAATGATAAGCTGTGAACGCTCAACCGTCTCGGAGGATGCGATGACGCGAATGTTTGTTTCTACAATGCTACTTTTGAGTTTTTCCCCGATGAGCCGTATCGCTTCTTCTTCTACATGAGAGATATTTGCTTTTTCTTCTTTTTTGGATTCACCAAATACAAGGTTCAACGTCTTTTTACCGACATAATATGCAGTGCTTTCTTCTTTGACCACTTCTTTAAGTGTCATTCCCTTGCGAACTTTGTCGAGCATTTTGCCATATCGATCGATAAACTTTGCCCCTGCCGGACGAATGAGAAACTGTATCGCCGCACCTTCGCCGGTGTGTTTCAGCTTTGAAAATGCACTCACGATCACTTGCACTGGATCTGTTTCAAATTGCTCGTATGTTTTGATAGGAAGCGCTGCTGTTTCTGCAAGCTCTGCCACCATGCCGTACGATGCCCCTTCGTTATTAAAAATATTGTAGTCGTTTGTTTGCTCTTTCAAGCGAGCTTTTGGATAGACACCTATCATTTGCTTTTCGAATAATTCTCTCTGGGCACGAGGTACAGCTGCATAAAAAATAATCTCGTCACTCTCAGCAGATAGTGCGATTTCAAGTGAAAAATAATTTTTTTCGCTATTGTCTTTACCATCAGAAATTGCCAACATTCCGGCATAAAATTGCTCCATTGCAGAGACAAGCTCTTTGAATGATTTTGATTTTTCATTTGCTTCTTCTGCTGGAAGCGAGATTTCATAGAGCACCATGTCGATACCTTTTCTTTCTTCCGGTGTACGACGTATGTCTTTTGGATCGTGCCCTGAAGCAATATACTGCACCAAAAATCGATGAAAGTCATCGTCAAGGCTTGGATTATTCATTTTTTCAAGCACAGAGAGTGTGTTGCGTAAACCTTTATCCAAAAATATCGCAAGTAATTCCGAGACTTTTTCGTCTGTCGACCGTGGAGTAAGATGAAGCACAATGTTTCCGATTTCTTCGGGCAAAAGTACTTCGTTTTGTGGAAGCATCTTCTCTGCTGGAATAGCACGATAGCGGTCAAGCTCAACTTTAAGTACTTCCTCTTTGCTCAATTGTCCACCCGTTTCTTTCATTTGCCCTTCATGCGCAAGAAGCTTAGACCGCAAATATGCGATCTCTTCTTCTGGGCTTTTAAACTGCGTAGGCACAAACGACGGATTCATAGATACAAGTATACCGTATATTAAGACCTGTGACATACCAAACAATAAAACTAAAAGATGCTTGATGATATTTTCAATCTTATGTATCATGATGAAGAAAGTAAATAGAAATTCAAAAGATCACACGGAATGGCCTTGCAAAACTTCGGCAACAAATCGAAGATCAACAGGGCAAAGTAAAGAGTGTGAGCGAAGAGGTTGGAGCTGAAGCAGGTTTAAGTTGTGACTGGCATGACAATTTCGGATTTGAAGATGCTCGTCGTCGCCTAGAAATGGAATCTGCAAGGCTAAGAGATCTATTAAGTATCCTTGACCGTAGTCATCTAATCGAGGTCGCTGAACAGACAAAAGAAATATCTATAGGCAATAAGGTTTCGGTATCTATTGACGATAAAAAACGTCAATTCATCATTGGCGGCATTTTTGAAGCAGATCCCAAGAGAGGAATTGTTAGTCTTGATTCTCCCATTGTTAGTATCTTGCTCGGCCATGCCACCGGAGACATTTTCGATGCAACTTTAGCTGGAACAAAGGTCAAAGTTGAGATATTAGAAATTTTACCACCATCTTTAGGATACTTTCTTATCATTGGAGAATAAAGAAGGGGTACTTCAAATCCCAAAAACCCGTCGTCTATTTTCTTCAAATTGCTTTTGAACTGTCTCCAAAGGGATACTTTTTAGCTCTGCTATTTTCTGGTATACGAGCGGTACAAAAAGTGGCGTGTTTTGTGTGCCTCGGTGTGGAGCAGGAGTTGCGTATGGACTGTCAGTCTCTGCCATAAGCATAGAAAGTGGCGCTTCTTGTATAAGTAGGTCATAATCACGAGTAAACGTAATTACTCCGGTAACCGATGTCGTAAAATCCATCTCCCAAAACTTTTTTGCAATATCAAGCGTCCCTGCAAAAAAATGTACATTCCCTCG
>JALHNF010000028.1:0-3564 GCA_022843645.1 Minisyncoccota bacterium
TAAGGGCGTACGGTGGATGCCTTGGTTCTGACGAGCGATGAAGGACGTAGTCTGGCTGCGATAAGTTTCGGGGAGGTGCCAAACAACCTTTGATCCGGAAATTTCCGAATGAGGAAACTCCATGTGAGTAATGTCATGTGATCCCGCAAGGGAAGCGAACCCGATGAAGTGAAACATCTCAGTAATCGGAGGAAAATAAACTAACAAGTATTTCGTAAGTAGCGGCGAGCGAAAGCGAAGAAGCCCAAACTGTTTGTAGCAATACAGGCGGGGTTGTAGGGTAGTGGTGTCAATTATGAGGAGAGTTACAAAACGTGTGTTTAAAAGAAGTGCCTGGAACGGCACGCCATAGATGGTGATAGCCCAGTATTTGAAAAGCACATGTCTCTCTAGCCACTATTCCTGAGTAATTCTAGACACGAATAGCTAGGATGAATCTACCAGCACTAACTGGTAAGGCTAAATATTGTCAGAGACCGATAGTGAACTAGTACCGTGAGGGAAAGGTGAAAAGTAGTCCGAAAGGACAGTGAAATAGACCTGAAACCGTATGCCTACAAGGAGTCAGCGCGGATATTTATATCCGTCATGGCGTGCCTATTGAAGAATGAGCCAACGAGTTAATATGTACAGCTGGCTAAGGGAGAGAAACTCCTGGAGCCATAGGGAAACCGAGTGTGAATAGCGCGACATTATAGTTGTACATATTAGACCCGAAGCCAGAAGAGCTTACCATGAGCAGGGTGAAGTATTTCGAAAGAAATATGGAGGCCCGAACCCATAGATCGTTCAACTTCTTGGGATGACTTGTGGTAAGGAGTGAAAAGCTAATCGATTCTGGTAATAGCTGGTTCTCTCCGAAATAGTTTTAGGACTAGCGTCGCGTGTTCCTCTGAGGGGTAGAGCACTGGAAGGGTTCAACAGGGAGCAATCTCGTGAACCCTATCAAACTCCGAATACTCAGTAGTCAAGAACGCGGCAGTAAGACCGTGGGGGCGAAGCTTCACAGGTCAAAAGGGAAACAGCCCTGATCTCTAGTTAAGGTCCCAAAGTATATGCTAAGTGTAAAGTGAGGAGGTGGAATTTCGTAGACAATGAGGATGTTGGCTTAGAAGCAGCCATCATTGAAAGATAGCGTAACAGCTCACCCATCGAGAGATTCTGCGCCGTAGATAATCGGGACTCAAGCATATCACCGAAACTGAGGGCCACACTGTATAAGTGTGGCGGTAGGAGAGTGTTCCACTCTGCGTTGAAGCCAAAGGGGTGACCCATGGTGGAGCGTGTGGAAGTACAAATGTTGGCACAAGTAACCACAATGTGGGTGAGATCCCCACACGTCGAAAGAACAAGGTTTTCTTCGCCATGATAATCAGCGAAGAGTTAGTCGGCCCTAAGGGAATGGCTTGCGCCGGACCCGATGGACAAAAGGTTAATATTCCTTTACTTCTTTATACAGCGATGGGAGGACGAAGGGTAGTATCATATGCTTATCATTGGATTTGAGTTTGTATTGCAAGAGCGCGTTCTAGGTAAATCCGGGCGCTCACTTAGATGTGAAGTTCAAGCAATGCATAAACCGGCGGGGCAACCCAAAGGAATATATGAGAGCACGCTTCCGAGAAAAGTCTCTAGCTTCAAGGATAATACCCTTGAAACCTCGTCTTGTTTCGCTTCTTGTAAGTGAAATAAGATGAGGAAATATGTATAGTGAAACCGTACCGCAAACCGACACAGGTGTTCAGGTCGAGTAGACCAAGACGAACGAGTGATTGATCCTCAAGGAACTCGGCAAAAAAGCAGCCGTAAGTTAGCAATAAGGCTTGCCCGTAGCAATACGGGCCGCAGCGAAAGTTTCCCTGGCAACTGTTTACCAAAAACACAGCTCCCTGCGAACTCGTAAGAGTATGTATAGGGGGTGACACCTGACCAATGCCAGAAGGTCAAATATCGGTGGTCGCAAGGCTGGCTGATATAAGCCCTGGTGAATGTCGGCCGTAACTATAACGGTCCTAAGGTAGCGAAGTTCCTTGTCTGGTAAGTTCAGACGCGCACGAATGGTGTAATGACTGGGGAACTGTCTCGAGGATTAGCTCGGTGAAAATACAATACCGGTGAAGATGCCGGTTACCTGCAGATAGACGAAAAGACCCCAGAAGCTTTACTACAGCTTGGTATTGCGTATATTCGTTTGATGCGTAGGATAGGTGGGAGAGGTTGAAGCAGTGCTTTCGGGTGCTGTGGACTCGTCAGTGAAATACCACTCTTCAAACGGGTATGCGCTAACGTACATAGGAAAACAATGTGCAGACAGTATCTGGCAGGTAGTTTTACTGGGGCGGTACCCTCCTAAAGGGTAACGGAGGGGTTTATTAAGGTCAGTTAGGCGCGAATGGAAACCGTGCCGATAGTGTAAGGGCATAAACTGGCTTTACTGTAAGGCGGGCAGGCCGAGCAGTTGCGAAAGCAGAACCTAGTGAACCGATGGTCCGCTTTAGACGCGACCGAAGATTAACGGATAGAAGCTACTCTGGGGATAACAGGCTAGTTGCGCCTAAGCGTCCATAGCGACGGCGCAGTTCGGCACCTCGATGTCGGCTCATCTTATCCTGGTGGTGAAGAAGCTACCAAGGGTATGGCTGTTCGCCATTTAAAAAGATACGCGAGCTGGGTTCAAACCGTAGAGGAGGTAATTGCAAAGACGTTTCCATGTTTTTGTAATTGTCTTCTCTTAGTTTGAACCCGAGGAGTTAAGACTAAACTTAACAAAAAGACATACAATCACGGCGGTGTGTTGCAGTGATGCAACATGACAAGTCAACTAATATCGGAAAAATCTTAATTATATTTTTACTTTCACAAAGGGATATAGGGCGGTGATAACCGTGCAGTAAACCTTACGCGTTTGGGTGCCAACGTCCATTCGCGGGTAAGTGAGGGCAGTGACTCTAACTCGAGTGCGAGTCACTGCCCAAACTTATTCCTTTTGTGAAGGTAAAAATATGAGAAGACAATTCCGAGGGAACTTTGTGCAAACGAAGGCCCGTAGAGACTACACGTTGACAGTCTTGTATAAAAACAAGATGAAGCTCTAGTCCGATCCCTTCAGTAATGAAGGTTCTTGCCCAGATTAATTTCTGATGAGACCACGGCAAGATGTAAAACTGAAATGCGTGAGACAGGTTGGTCTCCTATCTACTGCAGGCGTTGATATTTGAGGATAGTTGCTCCTAGTACGAGAGGACCGGAGTGAACGAACCTCTGGTGTAGGGGCTCTGGCGCCAGCCGGATCGCCCCGTAGCTATGTTCGGAACGGATAACTTCTGAAAGCATCTAAGAAGGAAGCCGCATCCAAGATTAGATATCGTTATTAGGGTCGTAAGAGATGATTACGTTGATAGGCTTTAGGTGTACGCACAGTAATGTGTTCAGCCGAGAAGTACTAATTACCCGAATTCCTATTAGGAAATGTGAAAATCAGTTTGCTATAATTTGTTTGTATAAGAAAAAAAGAGGGTTCGCCCTCCGCACAAGGTGATAGTGCAGACTTTGTGTGGGGGGCGA
>JALHNF010000028.1:3664-9505 GCA_022843645.1 Minisyncoccota bacterium
AAGTATTTTTCTTTCGACATAGCATAGAGCGTTCTGTCTTGGTGGTTTGTCACGGTGGAAACACCTCTTCCCATTCCGAACAGAGTCGTTAAGCGCCGCTGAACCGATGATAGTCCTTCGGGGCAAAAGTAGGTTGCTGCCAAGACAGAGTGCTTTCATGTGTGTCAAAAGAAAAGTAATACAAATAAAATCAGAGACCATGCATTTTGTTTTTTGAAGTGTCTGTGTAAACAATGTTTCTTTCCCAAATCTACCCCTACCTCAAGAAACATTGTTCAGCCCTTCTCTTCAAAAGGGTGTTTATAGTGTTTTTTGCTATACTAGAGAAAAGATATGTCGTGGAATTCAGAGAGAAAAACATTTGTCACTCTTGTGGTGCTCGGAGCTGTAGTGCTCTTCGTGTCTTTCTTTACCCTCCCTTTTTTATTACAGGCTCCATCGTGTAATGATGGCAAGCAAAATGGTGACGAAGCGGGTATAGATTGTGGGGGGAGCTGCGCACTCTTGTGTGCTGGGGAGAGTATTCCACTTGAGATTTTGTTTGAACGCTCTGTGGAGGTAGACGCTACCACATACGACGCTGTTGCGTATGTGGTAAACAAAAATAAAGACGCAGTGCCGAGCAGTCTTTCTTTCAAGGTCTCACTTTTTGATGGTGTAGGGTCGCTTATTGTACAAAAAGAAGGAAAGGCATTTATTCAGCCGGGTGGTGGCACGCCGCTTTATGTTCCCGCACTTCAAGTAGGAGACCGAAGACCAGTGCGTACTCGTTTTGAGATTACGCAGATAGGGCCATTTTATAAGTACTCAAATCAGGAGTTTCTCAAAACTATTACCGTGCGTGACCATGTGTTCGACAATACCAATGTCACACCCCGCTTGACGCTCACCATACAAAACTCCTCATTTGAAACAGTGCGAGACATCGATGTGTATGCGCTTCTCTATGACTCTGAAGATACACTCATTGCTGTTGGGAAAACGTACCTTGAGTCAGTGTCAGGCAATAACACAAAAAATGCATACTTTTCATGGAGGACACCGTTTTCAAGCCCTGCACGCTTTGAGTTTGTGTTGATTAAACAGCCTCGATTTCAATAATCATGCTTTCGCTCCTTGCTCAAAAAGTGAAGCATATTGACTGGGTCATTGTTGCTTCTGCGTTTATACTTACCGCGCTTGGTATTACGACAATGTATGGATTCACGGATGAGAGCGGCTACGGCAGCAGGCAATTACTTTGGCTTGCGATCTCTCTTGTCGTTTTTTTTGTCGTATCACAATTTGAGTATCGAGTGTTGCGAAAAACATCGGTAGTTATTGCCTTGTTTGCCGCCACGACACTCCTCCTCATAGGAGTTATATTTCTTGGGAATGTCGTTAAAGGTTCACAGAGCTGGTTTTCTTTGGGCTTTGCCTCATTTCAGCCAACAGACTTTGCAAAGCTGACACTTATTTTTGTACTTGCGAAATATTTAGCAAAGCGGCATATTGAAATCGCGCATATACGTCATATTATTGTCTCGGGTGTGTATGCGCTCATTCCTACACTGCTTGTACTTTTGCAGCCTGATCTTGGGTCGGCACTTGTGCTCTCGGGGATTTGGTTTTGCTTGATTCTTGTCTCAGGTATTTCAAAAAAACATTTGTTTCTTGTATTAGGAGGTGCAGCTGTTTCTTTTGTGATTGCGTGGATGCTTGTCTTTGCGCCGTATCAAAAAGACCGTATCAAAACATTCATAGACCCGCTCTCTGATGTTCGGGGCTCTGGCTACAATGTGTATCAGTCACAAATTGCGATCGGCTCTGGTCAAATGTTTGGAAAAGGGGTTGGTTTTGGAACACAGTCGCGGCTTGAGTTTTTGCCTGAACACCAAACAGACTTTATTTTTGCGGCCTTTGCCGAGGAGTGGGGGTTTGTAGGCGTGGTCCTTGTGCTTGCACTATTCCTTGTCATTATCCTTCGTCTTCTTCGTATTGCTCTTGCCTCGGGTAGCAATTTCGAACTGCTTTCAATTCTCGGGATTGTGTTCTTGTTTTTTATTCATATTGTGGTCAATGTTGGAATGAATTTAGGAATTATGCCTGTTACTGGTATTCCACTTCCGTTTATGAGTTATGGAGGGTCGCACTTACTTACCGAGTGGATTGCGCTTGGTGTGGTGATGGGAATGCGTAAATATGAGCGGATTGCACACAAAGACAAACTCAATTACGAGTTTTTGGGGGTTGAGTAGAGATGAAATATTTTTTCAAGCATCATTTCCCTTGAGTACTCATGCACTACTTTTTCATACAAATTTCCACTATAAGCAAGGAGCTCTTCTTTGTGAGTGAGAGCAAACTGCATTGCCAGAGAAAGCTCTCGAATATCTTCCTTTGAAACAAGTAGCCCTGTCTTTTGGTGCTCAATGATTTCTGGAATGCCGCCCACACGCGTGCTAATGCATGGGACTCTCGCTACACCTGCCTCAAGGAGCACATATCCAAGCGCCTCAGTGCGAGAGGGGAGAACAAACACTGTGAAGGCTTTCAGATATTCCTTTGCGTTGCTTACATGGCCTAAAAAGTGCACGTGTTCCCCTAACTTTTCCTTTGCAATGAGGTCTTTGAGCGCACGCTCTTCTTCGCCACCTCCAATAATGCAAAGCTTTGTATCAGGAAAGAGTTTATGGACATCTGCGAATGATTTAATTAGGATGTCGAGCCCTTTATTTTGGTGTAGCTCTGCAATCGTCCCAAAAATGAAAGACTGAGGCGCTCGGCTCATTCCAAGCACGATACGGGCATTATCTTTGCCGAATAAAGAAAATGGTGATACGCCGTTTTTGATAGTAACTACTTTATGATGCAAAAGGAAATCAGGCGCTTGTGCGTGCACTGTGTCTGAGACAGCAATTGTTTTGTGAGAGAAGAGGATGGTGCACCATTCGAGTATTTTGCATGCCAACTTTTGCCATTCAGGGCGGCTCTCATTGTGTGGCCATCCGTGAGCGGTGAAAAATACATAGGGCGCACGCGCGAGTACTCCCGCGAGGCTTCCAATGAAGCCAGCTTTTGAGCTGTGTAGATGAATATAGCCCCCTCGTTCTTTTCTGAAGAGTGCATAGAGTGACATGAGCGACCGCAGATCTCTTAAAAGACTCGCGTTTCTGCTAAGAGACGGTATGCGAATACACTGCGTACTTGTTTCTCGGAGCTTTTCAACAAGCTCTCCTTCCACACCATATATGAGCTTTGTTGCAAAGCCTCGCTTACGAGCTTCTTCAAGAAGGTCGTATACATATACTTGCGCACCGCCCCAGGTTGCTTTTGTAATTACGTGAACAACGGTTTTGCCTTTGGAATCATCCATGGTTAGAGGTAGAATATACAGTACACACTATATCATGTTTCAACTCTCGGCCCTTACTCCCTTTAAGCGAGTTTTGTTAGTAATTTCTGACGCAGTTCTTCTATTGTTTGCCATTTTTTGTGCACTCTCTCTCCGCGAGTTTCAAGTTGCAAGCTGGTTATTATTTTTTAATCATGTCAGTGCGTTTTTACCTGTTGTTTTTTTTGCGCTCATCTCGTTTTTCATTAGCAATCTCTATGAAGACGATCTTTTTATTGTTCGCCAAAAAGTGCTCTATAGGATAACAATGTCGTATGTATTTGTCGCGCTCGCAGCCGTCACTTTTTTTTATACATATCCATACCAAGCCGTTACGCCAAAGAGTATCCTTCTTCTTTTTCTTGGATTTGCATTTTTAGGCACTGTTGGCTTGCGGTATGCTGTGTCGCGTTTTTTTGGTAAAACACAGATGAGAGAAGGGATCGTTATTGCAACTGGCCCAGAATCTCAAGATGTATATGTGCATGTTAATAAACATGCACATATACCACTTACATTTCGAGAGCTTGTTCCTCTTGAGACTGCAGCCTTATTTTTAAATAATAAACACGAGCACATTGGATGTATTGTGGTGAATACAAAACGAAGCTTAGGTGAAGAATTGCAGCGACTTTTATTCGAACGAGTGAAGCGTGGCACGCTTGTGCTCGATGAGACACATGTCTACGAAATGCTTTTTCGAAAAATAGAGTTAAGCGATGCCAATTACCGAGCTTTTTTTGAGCCTCTTTCTGCTTCAAAAAAAGTTTTTGGCCTTTGGAAGCGATGCGTTGATATATTTGTGGTTCTTTTGATTGCGGTTCCGAGCGCTGTTCTTGTGCTATGCGCTGCAATTGCTATCAGGTTTGAAGGAAAAGGTACTGTTTTTATTTCTCAGACACGACTTGGTAAGTTTGGTAGACGTATGACTTTATGGAAGCTTCGCACCATGACGCACAGCGACTCTGGTAAATGGCTAGAAGAGAGTGGGAATGAAAACAAAGTTACAAAAGTTGGATACTTTTTGCGTAAAAGCCGCATTGATGAGCTGCCACAATTATGGAGTATCTTAAAAGGCGATCTTTCTTTAATAGGTCCTCGTCCTGACCTTGAAGGTTTTGTGCAACGGCTCTCAGAAGCCATTCCATACTATGACTTGCGATACACAGTCACTCCGGGCCTTTCAGGGTGGGCGCAAATAAATCAAGAAAAACCTCCGCAATCGGTAGAAGAAACTCGAGATAGGCTTGCCTATGATCTGTATTATGTCAAAAACCGCTCAATTCCGCTTGATATGTATATCGGATTTAAAACTATAAAAACCTTGCTTTCTAGGACGGGGATGTAGGTAGGGGAAAAATTCCTTGACATAATACATTACACATGTCAAGATTGATATGGGTTCTTTGCTAGGTTAGCCTCTGTGTGACTCGTAAGCCGCACGAAGGAGCTTCAAAATGAAAGTAACACTGTTTGGTGTACGCGGCTCGATGTCGGTATCGAGTCCGCAAACGGTTCGGTATGGTGGAAATACTACATGCCTCGAAATTCATTCCGAGTGTCTGCCGAAAGGTATGGCGCTCGCGGTGGATGCGGGGACGGGTTTGCCGCCGTTGTCCGTTCGTGCGTTCGGTCGTGGTCTCAAGAAGTTGGTGGTGCTCATGACACACTACCATCACGACCATACTCAAGGCATTACCATGGCGGCCCACACCTTTGCGGGTGAGGAAGTCACTATGTTTGGCCCCGAGGATCACGGAATCGGTCCAAAGCAGGTCATGGAACGGTTGATGGTCGAGCCGCTCTTCCCGGTGAACTTCGAAAAGCTTGCACACCGTTTCAAGTGTAAGCCGATGAAAAACATCGGGACCGAGGTGCTCATCATCCACCCGACCGAAGGTGTCCACAAGATCCAGGTGTCCGAGTACAACAAAGCTCAGGCGCCAGGGTCGAATGGACGCGTCTGTAACGGTAAGTGCTTGCTTCTCGAGTGCTTGGTGGTCCTGATGTATCGGACTACTCATCCCGAACAAACGATTTCGTATCGTTTTATCGAGATGCCGTCAGGGAAAACCTTCGTCTTCCTCACGGACCACGAGTCGACTGCTGCGTTGCCTGCCGATCTCCGGAGTCATGTCGCTGGCACTGATCTTCTCATCGCTGATGGGCAGTACGCCCAGAAGGTGTATGAAGAACGTACCGCTGGCTTCGGCCACGCAACACCGGAATACTGTGCGTTACTGGCTCACCGCACGGGAGTCAAAAGGCTTGGGATCACGCATCACGATCCCAATGCGTCCGACGAGGATGTGGATGCACGAGTTGCTGAGGCGAAAGCTGAGGCTGTACGGCTTGGAAATCAAGAGCTCGCCGACAATACGTTCGGCTGCGCCTGCTACCAAGAAATCGAAATCTAACCTACAATTTGGTGCGCTGAGCACCACACATGCTAAGTAGCAAAACCCACG
>JALHNF010000029.1 GCA_022843645.1 Minisyncoccota bacterium
ACGTACTTAAAAAAGTTGAATTGTTATTTCCGAATCAGAAAAAAGTCGCAGAATACGATCCTCTTCTAGGGAGCAATGAGGCTGAGATGAGTGTTCCTGATCAAGCAGAGACTGTTCCTGTGAGTGTGCCTGCGATGAAAGCAGTGACCAACTCTTCGTTGCGTTCTGTCGCTATTGCGACGAGCTCTTTACAGGCATCTGCTCCACCTTCTTCTGTGGCAACCTCGACACCAGAGACTGTAGAGACGGCATTGCCAACAAGTACACCTCAAACTGAGCAAGCTGCCTCTGTGGGCGCTGTCTCTTCTGATGACACACGATCAATTGTTTGGTTCCTTCTTCCGCTTGCTGTGCTTCTTGTGGGCTCCGCACTTGTCTTAACACGTAAAGAGAAAGAATCATCAGTGCTTGAAGACTACACAATCATTGAAGATGGAAAATAAAGCTTCTGATTAAACTCAAGAGCTCCTTATAACTTTTTGATGACAACAATAAAGTTTCTTGCAGAGCTTTGTATTTCAGGTGAAGAGTGATGAGAAAACAGTCTTCTCAGCTCCTGTAGATTGAACGCGTGGACATATCTCTTGTTCTTGTTTCCGAAGAATGGAAGATACATATCGCCAGCTTCATGGCGCCCGAAGGTGAGCACGCTTTTCATATATGACCACAGTATCTGTCTCCATAAATGTTTGAAATGAAATGCATTCCATACTAGAAAAATCACGACACCTCCTGTTTTTGTAACTCGAAGAGCCTCCCGTATCATATGAGATCTTAAAGCCCATGTTGGAATATGGTGGAGCACAGCGCTTGATAGTACAACATCAAACGAATCATTTTCATAAGGCAAATTAAGTACATTGCCGACCTGAAAAGAGTATTCAGGGTACGTCTTTCGAGCTTCTCGAATGAGCTCTTCTGATATGTCGATTCCTTTGTAGTGCTCTTTGCTGACGCCGAGCTTTTTAAGGTAGGGGATCAGCCGTCCGTGTGCACATCCTGCATCAAGAACGGCGTGTTGTGGCTGTATGTAGTCTTTAAGAATGGCAAACTCTCCCCACTCTTTTTTACGTGATGCGATAAATGGTGTTGCAACGGTGTTATACACCTTGCGTATGCTTTCAATGGTATCAGATGCTTGTTTACTATTCACATATATAAGTATACAAGATTAGAGTATACTAAAACGATGCTAGATGTTTTTAGAAGAGGGGATGTGTTCCCAATGCTTGCGTTTGATCATCGGGGAAGCTTTCTGAAATTGCTTACCAAATCAGGCCCGGAGCCGACACAAGAAGAGATCATTGGAGTTAAAAGAGATGTTTTGCAGGCACTTGTTCCTTATATGAGTGGCGCGCTCGTTGACGAAGACTACGGACTCCCAGCACTTGCAAGTATGCACAGTCGTGTTCCGTACGTATTGCCTCTTGAAAAAACAGGGTATACGGATAAGCAAGGAGAGAGAATTACTGAGATACTTGCAACTCCAAAACAATTAATTGCGAAGGGGGCACAGGCTGCAAAGTTGCTCTTGTATGCAAACGCCAATGTAGCGTCCTGGGTGGCTCAAATGAAGACTGCAAAAAACCAGGCGTATGTATGTAAAGAAGCACACCTTCCTTTTTTTCTTGAGTTTGTTTTGTATGAAGTAGGGGGGATACAGCCTGGCACCGTGTATGAGACTGTGGCGAGAGCGATACAAGACGGAGTTACATGTGATGTGTGGAAGCTTCCGTATCCAGGAAGTAAAGAAGAGTGTGAAAAAGTAACCGCGCTTGTAGGTGGCACCCCGTGGATTGTGCTTACCGGCGGAACGACGTTTGATGAGTTTAAAGAGCATTATTATAGTGCACGTAGTGCGGGGTGCAAGGGTTTCTTAGCTGGACGAGCTTTGTGGCAAGAGATAGGCGAGTTCTGGAGGGATGAGACAAGATATAGAGAGTTCTTAGAGTATGAACTCCCCCTTCGTTTTGAGAATCTTCTATTATAATATTTTTTTATATGGCATCACCATTTTTTGTTAAAAATATAATCAAAGGTAAGATAGCCGAGATTATTGTGTTTGAGATGTTTCAAGAAATAAATCGGTTTATTGTGATACCGTTTGGGACTGAAATGTTGATACCTGATCTGCTCAAGCTTGAGAAAACAGAAGTTGTGCAAAATGCGATAGGGCGCCTTCGTCAACGGCCGGATCTTTCTATTGTCGATACTCAAACAGGGTCGCATTTCTTGATCGAGGTGAAGTATCGAGAAAGCCCTACACAGGCCCTTATGCTCACACTTGCGAAAGATCTACATGAAAGTTGGCCGAGCGCATATTTGTGTGTTGTTTCGCCACTTGGGTTTTTTTTCGACTCATGTGCCGAGATCATTGCGCGAGAAGGGGATATTTCGCTTATTGATGGAGCCATTATTCCTCAAGATATTCAAGAAAAGTATTTAAAAATTGTACAAGATACAATCAAGAATAAAGATCCCGAACAAAATGATATAGTAGTCTCATGAAGTCTCTTATCAAAAAACTGACACCAAAATTTGTTTTGTCGCTCTACCATTTCTGTATAGCGTATCTCGGAGCCATCATATATGGGTTTCCTTCAAAAAAGATGCTCATTGTCGGCGTTACGGGCACGAAAGGCAAAACATCAACATCATATTTTATCTGGAATAGTCTCAATCGTGCGGGTGTAAAAACGGGAATGCTTACAACTGCTGCAATAAAAATAGGTGACACAGAAATAGTAAACACGATGCACATGACAATGCCCGGACGTTTTTTCATCCAGAAGCATTTACGTATGATGTACAAGGCAGGCTGTGAAGCTGTCGTTGTTGAGACGACGTCTCAAGGCATTGTGCAACATCGCCACCGTGGCATTCTATATGACATTGCCGTGTTCACCAACCTTTCTCCTGAGCATATTGAAGCGCATGGTTCGTATGAGGCGTACCGAGAAGCGAAGGGCAGACTCTTCAGAACACTAGAGCATGCAAAACGAAAGTATTGGCGTGGCTCACTTTTCACACCAACATCTGTTATAAACTTTGATGATGGGGAATTTCCTTATTACAGCACTATACCAGCACCACGAATGCTTACGTACGGGCTTAAAGAGGGTGCGGCGGTTCGGGCCACACACGTTCTCACCACGCCACACTCGGTGTCATTTTCAGTAGGACAAGAACGGTTTGATGTCTCGCTTCCGGGTACATTTATGGTTCCAAACGCACTTGTTGCTGTTGCAATTGGTGACCTGCTTTCACTTGATCGAAAAAAGATTGCGCTCGGCATCCATGAGCTTACATATATTCCTGGAAGAATGGAAGAGATAAAAACGCAAAAGCCGTTTCGGGTATTCGTAGATTATGCACATGAAAAACTAAGTATGCGATCACTGCTTTCAAATCTAAAAGCGATGGCACAGGGTGGTCGTGTGATCGTTGTATTTGGCTCAGAAGGTGGAGGGAGAGACAAGTCAAAGAGAAAAGATATGGCAGAGGTTGTCTCGGAACTTGCTACATTTGCTGTTGTGTCTGATACAGATCCGTATGATGAAGATCCGCAGCTTATTGTGGAGGAAATAGGGCAGTATCTAGCAGATAGTGGATGGAAACGGGATGAACAATATTTCGTTATTTCTGATAGGCGCCTGGGTATTCGCAAGGCTCTCTCGCTTGCCCGAACCGGTGATATTGTCGTCTGTACGGCTATGGGGGCTCAAGAGACAATGATTCGAGAAAAAGGCATTGCACATCCATGGAGTGATAGAGAGGTTGTAAAAGAAGAGCTTTTACGTGTATAGTCTTTCATATGTTTGAAGGGGTGTACTCTGAAAAAGACGTCGAAAAACTTAAACGTCGCGTGATGCGCGACGATGCTCTATACGAAGAGCTACTTTCTGTTCGGGCGCAAATGACCGAGGCAAATCAACGGATTATTGTGAAAGGCAAATATACACCGTATGAGAACGGTGTCAAAAAGATGCCAACGCACTCAGAAATACTTCTGTGGTATAAAAATCGTGTCGAACAGGGAGTTGAACCAAGAAATGAAGCCATTGAACAAACCCTTAAAAAACTTAAGGTGAGAAGCAATTCCGGTGTCGCTGTCGTGTCACTTCTTACCAAGCCCTACGCATGCCCTGGGAGGTGTATTTATTGCCCTACAGAGGCAAAAATGCCTAAAAGCTATCTTTCAAAGGAGCCAGCTGCTGCACGTGCTTTAGCAAATAAATTTGATCCAGATAAGCAAATTACATCACGCCTTCGTGCTCTTGAAATGAACGGCCACCCAGTAGACAAGGTAGAGATGATTATGATTGGAGGTACATGGAGTTTTTATAAACGTGACTATCAAGATTGGTTTACTCGGGAATCATTTCGAGCGTGCAATAATTTTCACGCATCAAATGGTCTAGTTTTGAAAGAAGATGAACTTTCTCTGGAAGCACTTCAAAAAATAAATGAAACAGCGCCAGTGCGTATTATTGGACTTTCAATAGAAACACGTCCCGACTATGTAAACCTTGAAGAGTTGAATAATCTTCGACGTCTTGGAGTCACAAAAGTAGAAATTGGAGTGCAACATCTTGACCAGTATGTGCTCGACTTTAATCGCCGGCAAATGACTGTCCAGGCGATTGCAGATGCGGCGGAGCTTTTGCGAAACACGGGACTCAAAATCGTGTATCATATGATGCCAAACCTTCCAAAGAGTAATCCTTCGATGGATGTGCAAATGTTTAAAGACCTTTTTTCAGGTACAGATCACCATCCTGATATGCTTAAAGTGTATCCGTGTGTGATTTTAAAAAGCACGCTTTTGTATAAGTGGTGGTCACGCAAAGAGCTTGACTACCAGCCGTATGATGATGAGACTCTTACGCATGTACTTGCAGACTGTGAGCGTGAAGTGCCTGAGTATGTTCGTATAATTCGCATCATCCGAGACATTCCAGCGACATATATTGTTGCGAGTAGCAAGAAATCAAATCTTCGAGAGTCAGTGGACGAGTACCAGGAAAAGCGAGGAGTTATACAGCGTGAAATTCGTGCGCGTGAGATTCGTGATCGAGAAGTGCTCCCGAGTGAGTTCGAGCTTACACGTGTTACGTATGAGACAAAAACGGGAACCGAAATATTTCTACAGTTTGAGAACAGAAAAGAAAACACCTTAGCCGCGTTTTGTCGTCTTCGGTTGCCACGATGGAATGAGATAGAAGGTTTTGAAAAGCACGATAATTTGTCTGTGTTGCCGGGCAAGGCTCTTATTCGTGAGCTTCACACCTATGGCCGTATGGCAAGAATAGGTGCGCAAGGTGATCAATCTCAACATATGGGTTTTGGTCGTCGGCTTGTAGCTGAAGCAGAAAGAATTGCTCAAGAAAGGGGGTATGAAGGTATCGCGATTATTGCAGGTGTAGGGGTGCGAGAGTATTATAAAAAGCTAGGCTATATTTTAGATAGAACGTACATGGTCAAAAACTTTTAGACCAGATTATAGCCACGCTTTAAGGATTCGACCGAGAGATACAATCTTTGCCTTCCAATAGTGCGGGTAGTTGTTTCTGTATTTTCTTATTATCATATCTATAACAAGAGCCATCTGTAACTTTTTTGATCTCGACTCGCTGCTTGAGTGGATGGTGTAGCCAACCATAACTTCTTTAAGATTTGCGAATGAATATTTTTTACCGATTCGCAACCACAAGTCTAGATCTTCAGCCAGAGCCAATTTTTCGTCGTAAGGACCTGCCTCGAGAAACACATCCTTTCTGAACATTACGGCAGATTGGGCAAACTGATTGCGAATAAGGATATGATTTCTTATGGCTATGTCATTTGTATGATATAGGGAATCTTTTATTTTTGCTCCATCTTTTCTTACACAGCGTATACCAGAGCCAACAATGCCAATTTTGGTATCAGTGTTCAGTAAAAATACTTGCCGTTCTAATTTTTCCGAATCAATCCAGAAGTCGTCACTGTCTAGCATGGCAATATACGTACCAGAGGCATGAGAGACACCTTTATTTCTGCTTTTTGAAATACCAAGATTCTGATCATTTTTCAAAAGTATAATATTACTATTTCCTGAATAAGACTTGAGTATTTCTTGAGTTGTATCAGTAGAAGCGTCATCGATCACAATTATCTCGAAATTCTCATACGTTTGGGCAAGGACACTTGCAATAGCTCGACTAAGGTATTCGGCTCGATTGTAGCTGCATATAATAACTGATACTTTTTGACTCATATTTTTATCCAGTTTTCTGGAAGAAGGTCTTTGTATTCTTCTTCATATCTATTGTTCCATTTTTTGGGAGCAATCACTATTTTGTTTGAATTTTGGTTAAGCCATGCTATCCAAAAAGCAAAAGTACTGTTTGAAAGAATATTATGTTTGCATCTTGTCGCCAGCATAAAAGCTTCATAATCAGGGGCGTTTTGATCAGTAAACAAGATGGGGAAGTCTGTTTTTATATGTTCTTTGCACCAGGCAATATCATCAGAAAAAACAATGAGTGTTGGCTCGGGTACATGTGAGTGAATTGTTTGAAAAGCCTGGTTATAGTATTCAATTCCAAAAGTTGTGTACTCGGCTCTGTTTTTTGGGTTGTTCACATAATCTCCTCTGCGAATGTGTACTGATACAGAGTTTGTAGTTTCTATGGTGTGTAAAATACTGCTCCATTCTTCACGTAGAGGTTCTTTAAGAGTTATCTCTTTGAGTAGATCCTTCCTAATTGGTTCAAGGTATTTGTAGCTTTGCCAAAAGCCCTCAAGGTAACCATCTTGAGTCTTTAGTGATTGGGGGTTGTAACCAATATTAAACTGACGAAATACTTTTCTTGTAAATAGAACTATTTTTGAAAGATATCCAAACGGATACTTCACCGCCCTATATTCTCTATCGGTTGCCAGAGTCACATATGTATTAAAATGCCCAAGCTTATAGCCCCTTTTGATATCGTCTTTATCTTCAGAAAATATATACTTCACATCTCTTTTGTTTTGAAGTGTCAGTAATCGTCCAAAAGCGTATTGAAATAACTGATTTCCTAGTCCTCCCTTTAGTCGTACGATAATCATATTATTTTGTAAACCAAAAACATCCGCACCCATAGCGTTGGTTTTTAACCAATCTAGGATCACTGTTTTCTATAAAATTGTGAGCATCATCTATAAGTGAGAACTCTTTTAAGGTGAAACCTTGGAAATAGTCTAAAATTTGTTCATATGAGTATATTCTATGAGCATTGAATTCTACTTTTGGCTTGCCGACGGGCACGACAAACAAAAGGGAGCCATTTTTTGCGACTACCCGCTTTAACTCAGCTATTGCCTTCAAGTCACCCTTCTGATCTATTGGATCGCCGTATCTTCCGAGCCCAATGTGCTCTACTGTATGCATGCAGGAGAGAGAGGAAAGACTATTATCTAAAAAATCAAGCTTTGTAAGATCCGCTTGTCCGCTTTTGAGTCCAGAAAGTGTTAGGTGTGCAGGTCTATAGTCAAAGAAATCTACAGGTACAAACGCCGATACTATCCCAGAGAAATATAAACTTGAGGATATATCGGTGTGTTTTACAGGATTTATTTCTTTTACTTTTCTGGCTGCCCACGCGGTATGATATATGTAATGCGCATCAAACTTTGTCTCGAATGTCTTATCGGTGACGCAAGGATAAACGTCAGTTATTTTAAGTGAAAACCTAGTATTCTTTTTTTTAAATCTAAGATAATCAGACAGTATAAAAGGAAAGAGGAGAAACCTAAGTATTTTTTTCATATATAGTATTAATATAGGTGTCGGCTATTTTAGTATAGCCAATTTTTTCCATGTACGGATCATAGAGATTATTTAACTTTTTCCCTGCCTGAGATGCTCTGTACTCTAGGGTTTCCAGGATAATGAAGCGTGGTCGAAATTTGTTCCAGTCGTTACTTTTGAGTACCTCCATGTCAAATCCTTCGGTATCTATAGACATCAAGTCTATCTCTTCTCCTTGAGCATACTTTTCGAAAATATCACTGAGGGGAAGCACTGCTATCTTCGTAGTCTTTTTTAGCACATGTCCCATTTGTTGGTATGCTGTAGAAGAAGTTTTATCAAAAGTACTTAAGGTGTTTGTTCTAAAAACATGAAATTCAATTTCAGATTTTTCTCTTCCAACTCCAATATTTAAATTTATGTCACTTCTTCTCAATAATTTGAACAACCACATTCGAGAGGGGTTCGGCTCAATGTTAATACCACGCCAGCCTTTATTGTGAAATAAAAAAGTATTATTAAACTTTATTGGATGATTCGCGCCTATGTCCACATAAAACCCCTTTTTCTTTTCTGGTAACAGCATCTCAATAATTAAATCCTCTCCAGTCTGACTGCTTACTAGTCTTGTCCCGAATACTTTAAATAGCACTTTATTAAATAGCGTCATGTTTTAGGGGTGTTTTTTATGGAAAGCGAAATATAACTAATCAGGTATTTCAGAGACAAAAACATATATCCATGTAGAGTTTGTCCGTTATTTTTGCTGATCGCAATCATTTCTTTAAAACCTTTCTTTATTCCTTTTAATGATTGAGATAGGGCATCGTTTCCTACTCGGTAAAATCCAAATACTTCATTGAGGTAATGGATATGGGTATTGTTTTTTAAAATTTTTAACCAAAGATCATAATCTCCAGCAATACGGTACGCTGTATTAAA
>JALHNF010000030.1 GCA_022843645.1 Minisyncoccota bacterium
CCCATTTTTACATTGTATGTACCAACAATCTCGACACCTTTTCCAGACTGAGCTGCATTCTTTGAGTCAGTAACCACAAGGCGGAAATGTGGGTCGTTTTTTCGTCCTATTCGTTGAAGTCTAAGTGATAGCATGGGTTATAAAATACCTGAAAATCTACTTTGAGTCAATCACTCGGGCGTAGTCGATAAGGCGCTCTTCAATCTCGACACCTTTTACTTGGATTTTGAATTCATCGCCTAACTTAAACGTCTCGCCGTTCTTTTCCCCATAAATGAGGTCTCTTTTGTCGTCATACATGTAAAAGTCATTCCCTAGATCTCGCAGTTTTATCATTCCTTCACACTTTGTCGCCGCATCCTCAACATAAATCCCCCATTGTGACACCCCGGAGACGACTCCGTTGAATGTTTGTCCGATGCGAACAGACATATAGAGTACCTGCATGTATTTTACCGATCCTCGCTCTGCGTCAGCAGCTTCTTTTTCTCGGAAGGAGCAGTGCGCACAGAGTTCCTCGTATAGCTTTTTTGCTTTTGGCTCTGTTTTTTTGTTTGCTAAGTATGTGGCAAGGAGCCTGTGTGCAAGGGTGTCAGGGTATCGTCTAATCGGTGAAGTGAAGTGTGAATAAAAATCAAATGCAAGCCCATAGTGGCCAACGTTGTCAGTGCTATAAATCGCTTTCTGCATGGCACGGGTTACATACACCTGAAGAAGCGCACCCTCTTTTGTCCCGTCGAGGGATTTCAATATCGTATTGATGTCGCTCGAGGGAATGATACCGTCACGTACATGTACATTGTGTCCTGCGTTTCTAAACATATTTGCAAGACTGAGCATACGGTCTTCTTCTGGTTCTGGGTGAATACGATAAATAAATGTATGTTCACTCGGACTCGGAAGTGATGCAACATATGTCGCGACGCCTTTGTTCGCAAGAAGCATCCATTCTTCGATCATCCTGTGTGTATCCCCTCTTGTTTTTTTGTAGACTGAAATCGGAAACCCTTTTTCGTTCAGTTTGAACTTGACTTCTTCTGTCTCAAGCGAGAGTGCGCCATTTTCAAATCGTTTCCTCTGAATCTTTTTTGCAATTTCATTTAAGGTATTGAGCGCTTCGTAGTGCAGTCCAGATCCTGCATCAAGTATTTGTTGTGCTTCTTCGTATGTAAAACGTTTTTGAGAATGAATAATAGTCCGTCCAAACCAGTTTGTATATATTTCACCCTTATCATCAACCTCAAATACCGCACTAAAGGTAAGCCTATCTTGCCCCTCTACAAGACTACAGAGATTATTTGAGAGCACTTCAGGTAGCATGGGAATAACGCGGTCAACAAGATATACCGAGGTGGCACGGAGCCGCGCTTCTTTATCAAGCGCCGTTCCTTCACGAACATAATGCGACACATCGGCAATATGAATACCTACTTCGTAGTGGCCGTTTGGAAGCTTTTGAAATGAAAGTGCGTCGTCGAAATCTTTTGCGTCAAACGGGTCTATAGTAAATGTAAGTACTTGTCTAAAATCACGTCGACCTTCTAGATCTTCTCCTGTGATTCCTTTTGCCTCTATGAGCCGTGCTTCTTCTTCTACATCGATCGGAAATGTAGTGTTGAAGCCTCGTTCTAGGGCATATGCCGAGACTTCAGCGTCATTCTGACCTGGCTTGCCTAAAACGGTATGCACCACTCCCCACGGGCTTTTTTTGGAGTCGGTCCACTCGGTAATCTTGGCGAATACTTTCTCCCCAGCTTCTGCGCCGTTTAACCCAGACTCTGGAATCATGATCTCTGTGTACATGCGTGCGTCCTGTGCTTTTACGAAGTAGACATTTTTTTCTTTGAAGAGTGTTCCGGCAAACCCATGCTTGCTTCTTCGGATAACTGCGATTACCTCTCCAACGAATTGTCCGAACTTATTTTTCCCCGTTATTCTGATGCGCACCGCATCGCCGTGGAGTGCGGTGTTGAGGTCGTGCTGTGGGATCTCAACGTTCTGCTCTAGACTGAGTACTTTTACAAACCCAAAGCCTTTCGTATTGATACCAATTGTCCCCTCGAGCTCGTCGCCGTATTGTGGGGTGATGAATGATTGTGTTTTGACCATGATTATCTTTTAGTATACCTACATTCTAAACTAAAAACTAATCAAATTTTGTGTTTTTTATTTATATTTAAAAACAAAAGCCACCTCACGACAGCTTTTGTCGGAAGGTGGCTCTCTTTAGGCCTGAAAGCATTCGATGCGTCTCACAAGGTCTAATAAAGCCTGTGGAACAATCCAGTCGCATCCATTGCGCCTTTCTGAGATACTCGACGCCACAAGCACTGCATCGATGTGCGGCAGCATGTCGTCTATGTTTTTGATCGACACCCCACTTGCAACCACAAGTGGGGTGTCCAAAGCTCTCAATGTCATTACTTTTCTGATACCCACGAGTTTCTCAGTGCTTGGCGGTGATCCAGTACTGTCTCCTGATGTGACTGCAAAGTCGACACGTTCATTTTTCAGGCGCTCAACTTGCGCTATCAGCTTACTGTTTGAGGGGTTTGGATTTATGTATTTGAAAGCAATACCCCCCCAAATAGGAACTTCTCCAACAGCTCTGCGACACCCCGGAACGACATTATCCATCCAAAATCCCGAAAGTCGACTGTGTTGAGAGAGTGCAGTCTGTAGCATCTCTGGTTTCTTGACGTCGAGAAAATTCAGACCGATAAATCGTTCCGGATGAGCTTTCTGTATGTGTTCATATATGTACAGAAGGTCACGGTAAGTAATGCTGTGTCCGATTAGAAAAATTCCCTGAGCCCCAGACTCGAAACAAATTCTTGCATTTTGTAGCGCGTGCCCAATACCTTCCATTGTAAACGGGTCGATGCAATGAATAACCGGATAAATACCGCAGCGTGTCTTTTCCACAAGTCTACCCCTATCAGCTTCTCGGGAAATTCCGAGATAGTTTCATTCCTATCAGTAACAGGTCAATATGTCAATTTTTATGTTTTTGAAATTATTTCGCATACGCGTTTGCTTCATCAAGTTTTACAGAAAGAATGCGTGATGAGCCGTCAATGTCGAGTGTCACACCATAGAGTGCGTGGGTGCGCGACATGGTTTCTCTATTGTGTGTAATGACAATGAGTTTTGAATGCTCGCTTAATTCGTTGAGCACGGCGCCATATTTCTTGGCGTTTGACTCATCAAGCGCTGCGTCTGTTTCATCAAGAATAAGGAATGGTGGAGGATTGACCTGTGACATGGCAAAGAGAAGTGCGATAGATGTAAGCGCTCGCTCCCCTCCTGAGAGCATGTTGATATCTTTGACTTTTTTGTGTGGAAGCGACACGGTGACATCGATCCCGGTCTCCGTTTCTTTCTCTTCGTCACCCACACTCTCTTCGTCATCTTTTGTGCGAGATCGTTTTTCTCGTTCTGTGAGAATAAGCTTCGCGTCTCCGCCGCCAAACATGGTAGTGAAGAATTTTTGGAAATGAGCGTTGATAGTCTCTAGCCCTTTGTCGAATGTGGTGGCGAGAGTGGTGCGGAGCTCGGCCATCACCACTTCAAGCTTTGCCTTACTTTCTTCGAGGTCACGGATTTCATTTGCAAGGAATTGGTCTCGCCCACTGACAGACTCAAACTCTTTTGTCACTTCATCTACATTTACGACTCCTATGTCTTCGATACGGAGTTTCAGACGCTCGATTTTCTTTCTTTGTTCATCTTGAACGTGCTGGTCAAATGCAGTGAGGGCTGTATTTTTGTATTGAAAAATAGATGAGCCAATAAGCACTGCTCCTTCTGCCAGCTCTGCTTCAAAACGCTCTTTACGCTCTCTCAGTTGATTTATTTTGACTTCTGCAAGTGAAAGCTTTCCGAGAAGCTCAGTACGAGATTTTTCTAGTTCAAATAAAGCCCGTTCCCCTTCAAGAGAGTTTTCTCTGTAGGCATCTTTCTCTTGCTCAATGCGTGCTTTTTCTTCTAGTGCTTGAGAAAAGCTGTGCGCGAGCTCTTTTTCTTCTTGTGCTGCTTTTTCAAGTGATGCTTTTAGAGCTTGCAATTTTTGCGTAAGAGCGGAGACGTCTATTCTTGAGGTGGGTATTTTTTGTACATGTTTTGATGTCAAGAAACTCTCAAATGAGTGTACACGTGCCTTCAATAGATTTAAAAGTGCCGGAAGTTCTTGGAATTCTTTGTGATCAAACCTCCAGATAATTTTTTCGTGAATATCTCGTACTTCTTGAGCAAACAAAACGGCCTCTTTTCTTGGTACTACTCCATCTTCAAAGACCTCCGTTTCTTCTTGGTTTTTGTTCCCCGCGTCTTGTATTGTTTCTTCTAAGATACGAATCTCTGTTTCGAGTCCAATAACCGCTCGAACAGCGCTTCCTTTTCTTATTTCAAGTGCGCGAAGTGCGTCTTGGTTTTTGATGAGATTTTTTGTGATCTCTTCAGGTAAAGATGTTCGAGAACTCTCTCTGTGAAGCTGTATTTTCTTTGTTACCTCGTCGAGATGTTTTTTGATATCTTCAAAATCTTTTGGTTCTTTTGATTCAAGCTCATGAAGATGCGCTTCCTCTTGGGCAAAGTATGTATGGTAAAGCCCAGCAAGCTCGCTTCGAAGCTCTGTTCCTTTTTGGACTTTTTCGATCTGTTTTTTTAGAAACTGTACATGGGGAGCTATTTCTCGACGTGAAATTTCTGCTTCACGCATGTTTGCAAGTACCACAGTAAGCTTTTTATCAGCTTCTTTGAGGCGCCATTCATACACGCGCAGGCCAAGAGCGTCTTGAACCATTTCTTTCCTGTCTTTTACCGATGCATGGAGCACACGGTCCGCCTCACCTTGAGAGATTATATGATGATGAGACGCTCCAATATTGTTGTGAGCCAGGAGCTCTTGGATATCTTTCAGGCGAACTTTGCTTCCATTGATAGTGTATTCGTTAGCGCCATCTGCATATATTTCACGACCCAGTGTTATTTCTGAAAACGAGGCATACGGAGACTCGTTTTCTTGTGAAGTGTCATTTTTGAACGTGAGTTCTACTTTTGCGCGAGACATCTGGGCGAGACCTTTTGAGCCCTTGAAAATGAGGTCAGCACCTGTTTTACCACGCATTGATTTAACCGATTGCTCGCCAAGCACAAAACGAAATGCTTCCGCGACATTTGATTTTCCTGACCCATTTGGACCCACAATCCCGGTGACCGGCGTATCAATACGAAAGACTGTTTTTTTCGCAAATGATTTGAATCCTGTGAGTTCTATTTTTGTGAGCTCCATGGTGGTTTAAATTGTATCAAATGTGCTGCGTTTGTTTTTGATAAAAAGCATGAGGACAATAACAAGAAGAAGTGTTGAAATTGCCATGAATGGAATTGTAATAAATCCATATTCAAGTATCTCTGTCTTACTACATGAGGTGATAAGGCTGTCTGGGTCGCACGGCACAAGACTATCTGCGCTTGCTTGAGATCCATATATTCCAATCATATGCACTATCCAGTGATATACAGATACTGCTGTGCCAAGAAGTGCAAGAACAATGATGTAGAGCTTTATGCTTTTGTCATTTCTCAGTGATGCAATACCAAGTAAGAGTACCATCGGGAAAATAGCAATACGTTGGTACCAGCAGAATTCACAACTCACAAATCCATAGACAACTTCGTAGGTAAGGGCTCCAAGTGTAGCAAAAAAACTAATCAAAAACCCAAGTGGCAGTGCGTAGGTGTCGAGCTGTTTCCGAATAAGATCGGTATACGGCAGAATGTAGCTGTACCGTGCAATAAAAAGAATACCGATAAGAGGAATCGACAAAAGCACAAGAGTACTTACGATATCGGTGAATAACGCTTCAGACATAATACCTAAAGTATACCCTATAATGCGAATTCGTCATTGGTCTATAGATGATGGTGCGAGTGAGTTGCCTCGGTTTTCAAATTCGTTAGTCTCTGTGAATAAAAAACCGCAAGCGCCGTTGCAATAGGTACCACAAGAAGTACTCCAATACTCCCACTCAAGATTCGAACAATCTCTACCACGACAGGTTCTTTTTGAAGCGCAATGATCATTCCTTCTGGCGCCATAGATAAGAGTACAAACAAAGGAAGCGATGCGCCAATGTATGCAAATGCAAGTGTGTTGACAAGTGCTCCTGTGTGCTCTCTTCCCACTCGCATAGCCTTTGCAAAGAGTGTCTGGAAAGAAAGATCTGGATCTGTCGCACGTAATTCCTGGACAATCGCAATTTGGGTAATAGCGACGTCGTCTACAACACCAAGTGTTCCCACAATAATTCCTGCAAAGAGCATTGCTCCTACTACCTCAAAACTAAAACCAAAAGAAACTAGGTATGCAAGCTCATCTGTTGGAACATTGCTTAAGTTCAGTGCGTGCAGGGAGAGAGTAGCGAAAATGCCAGCACATACTACGCTTATAACTGCACTTACAAATGCAAGAAGTGACCCCCTGCTCCACCCATGCGTCACAAAAAGTGCTATGGCAAGAATAATCACAGCAAATATGATTGTAGTGATAATGGGAGGATAGCCCGCTGCGATAAGTGGGAGCAAGCCAAACAATGTAAGTACTGTTGTGCCAGCAAGTGAGATAAGGGAGCGGGTTCCGCGGAGTCCGTTTACGAGAAGCACAATTGCTATAAATAGCCCTACAATAAACCAGAGCGCACCAGCTTTTTTGACTTCGAGAAGTCGTACCATTTCTCCTGATTCATCTACCCATTTTTCAATATAGACAATGTCCCCTTTCCCGAGGACTGCTTTGTCGTTTATTACCTCCTCTTTTTCTCCTAGAACAGTAAGTTCTAGTGTTTGCGGAAGTGTATTCCCTGAGACCGACTCCACAGTAGCCTCTCCGTACCACGAAGTACTTCCCTGAGCGATAGAAAAGACTCCAAGACCGACTAAAAATAAGGCGATTACTTTTTGCATGAATTGCATGTACCAAAAAGCTCTATAGATTTTGTGCGCACTTGAGAAAATCGTTTTGATTTTTTCAAAATGCTTTTTTGTATCTCGTCATTTTCCACATCAACTTCCTCTATATCTTCGCATGTGGTACAGACCAGGTGATGATGCGGATGCGCGTGTTCGAGCTCATAAAATCCTTGTGAACTATTTATGTGTACTTCTCGTACGAGCCCTGCGGCGCTAAGTGTTGCAAGTGTTCTGTATACCGTTGAGAAATTAATGGATTCTTTTTGTAGCTTCTCTACAAGTTTTTGCACCGAGCACGGCTTTCCTGTTTTTGCGAGAGTGTCTAACACAAGCACTCGCGCACGAGTTACCTTCAAGTTTTTTTCTTTAAGAATATGTGTCGCGTCTGTCATCAGTCGATATAGTACCTTAAGTCTTTAATTTTGCAAATGCAAATAAGTACTATTTGCAAGTATGGCCACGCTCATGTATAACAATATCTATGAAAATCGGTTTTGTAGGAAAAGGCGGAAGTGGCAAGTCAACACTCTCGACGCTCTTTGTGCACTATCTTGAGTGTATTGGTAAAAATGTCTTGGCTATTGACGCTGATTACAATATGGACCTTACGAACAACTTACACGCGCCACGTGACATAAAATACATCGGCGCAGGCATGGAAGATGTATACAGGTTTATTGAGCGTGGATATGACACAGCGCATGTGCATGGTCCAGATTGTACACATGGTCATGAAGTGGTAGTAACTCCTGAGTTCTCACTCTCCCCTCTTGATGAGGTAACGGAGAAGTATTCTGCGGAGCTTCGTCCACTCGTCCGTATTATGAGCGCGGGCCCTATTACCCAAGCCATGCTTCAATCACAGGGTTGTAACCATGATCTTATCGAAGCTCTCAAAATATACCTTCCCTTCTTAAAGTTAAAAGATGATGAGTATGTAGTGATCGATGAACGTGCAGGAATAGACGGTTTGAGTACTGGGGTCACAAGTGGGTTTGATATTGCGATTGTTGTTGTCGAGGCAACAGAAAATAGTATGCGCGTGGGTAAACAGATTACAGATTTACTCGACTTTTTTGGTACCCGATACCTGTTTTTGTTAAACAAAGTGTCAGACGAACAAAAAGAAGTTGAGATGTTTGTCGACTTTTACAAAAACGCACCAGACATCATTGTGCC
>JALHNF010000031.1 GCA_022843645.1 Minisyncoccota bacterium
TTATCATGTTCTGCTACAAAATCAGTTTTGGGGAAGTGTTCTTTTGATCCTTCAAGCATACATTTATGACGTTATAATAATTGAGTATATTATAGCAGCTTTAATCTGCACGTCTGGGACGAAGTCGGAACACTTACAAAGACTGTGCGAGTGTGATTATAATTAAAATACCCAGCGAATTTAAAACAAGAGACAGGATTAAAAACTGCCAACTTTTAAGCTTCGCGATACCAAGGAGAGTTATTCCTATTTCATCAGGAAACGGTGAGGCAATAATAATTGCACCCAATACTGGTGCTAGCCAGGCGAAATAAGGAGTCGCTAAAAGATGAGATATATGAAACCCTCCCAGTCTCATAAACACAGGCTTTATTTCTTCAAAAACACGGTCTTTAAGAAACCTAAAGATTATATAATCCCCGAGGACACTTCCTAAGCCAGCAATGAAAGCAACTTCAAGAGGATGTAACTCTTTAGCTAAATAAAACAGAACAACACTTGCTGGTGCAACAGTAAAAGTTGAGACAAAAAATATCCCCGCAATAAATGCACCTAAATACCCTAAGTCCCCAATACTCGAAATTATGTTTTTTACATAAGGAGTGTCAGCAAAGTAAAAAAATAACGCCAAACTTACAGCAAGTAAGAATGTATTTTTAAATCTCCAGTACTTATATTTTTTAATTAGTTGATACATTGCCCGACTACCGCTTGAATGATACAGACATAATATACAAACTAAGCACGATACCTATTCCTAAAAATACATTTATGTACTCAGAAAATATTTCTTTCCAACATACTCCGATGACAATTCCTAAAGAAAGCAGTGCGAGTTTAAATAAACCAATTTGCCACCAACTGTATGTATAGTTTTTAAATATCGTCATACTTATATTATGACACAAAATTATTGGGTTGACTGGCTGCGATGTATGGTCTGGTACCTAAGGCACCAGCTCTCATAAGGGTATTCTAGCACAAATACACTTACCTTACTGACCCGTTTAGGTCACCCTAGTTTATTTACCCGTACAGGATATTGAGCCAATTCCTTCTCTAATTCTTTCGATAACTCTAGTAACTCATGGTTTGTAAATACACAATCAACAAAGTATTCTTTATCTGTATCTTTCACAGATTTAGGCTTCGATTCATAATCAAAACAGATTCTGATTGTTTTCATTTCATCACCTTGTTTTGTGCAAAGAAAATCTAAATTAGGTTCCATAAAAAAGACTTGACCATATTTATTCACGGATAGATCCTTAAACCAATCAATTAGACTTTGGAATTCAGAGGTTAAAAGTGAAGGGTCAACTGTCTGCCAATTACCCATATTTGAATTTACATTTATATAAATATTCAGCCAGTTCGAATCATAGTCCCCAGGTGTTTTTATATCTGGGAACTGATAATTTGTAACCTTGAATTCGACCGTCTGATTATTTATTCCTTTAAATATCATAGTTTATATTAACATAGTTCGAATCTCAATCCCTCATGTGTTTAGGTCTCGAAACTTCGTAAAAATATTCTTTAAAATTCTACCTGTCTAGGTCCTTCGATACTTTACTAAGCTGCTGCCGGACTTGGGATCGAACCAAGATTAACGGGATCAGAATCCGTTGTCCTACCATTAGACGATCCGGCAATGGATCACATAGTACCGTATAATGGCCCTGTTTTCAATTCGACGTTTTTATCTCAAAGAATCTATGATCTGGACCAGGCGATTAGCGGCATCTGGGTTGAGCGCCCTCACTTCAGCAAAATATTTATTATATGTGGCAAAATCACCTTTTTCGTATGCTTGCACAGCGCGAAGTGCACGGTAATCTGTTTTCGCATCATTCACCTGCTTGTCATAGGACTTACTTATAACCAGGTCATAGTTTTGATCAGTGGCATCCTTTAGAAACTGTGGCTCAAGTGTCTTGGCCTCGTCATCTTTTCCTGCCCTGTATAAAGCAATAATATAACGAGCTTTCGCAGCCAAAAAGTCCGGATTGAGCTCATATGCCTCTTTGCTAATTTGTAAGGCTGTATCATAGTCACCGAGAAGCCGATATGCAAGAGCTCTGTCAAACATAATGAGTTGTTTCTTTGGAGAAAGTGCCTGTGCTTGATCAAAAAGTTTAATTGCTTCTTCTGTCTGACCAAGCTGCAAAAGGAGTGAGCCACTGACTTGATACATACGAGGATTTTTTGGGTCTTTTTCTAGTTCGTCCTCAAGCTCACTGAGAACTGTCTGCACCCACCTACTCTTTTGTTCGTTGGATATATTTTGTTTTTGCAGCACAGGAATTAGTTTTTGAACTAGTTGTTCTCGAGCTTCAGTGCGACCTAAAGGATATTGTGCGGCTTGTACAAACTTTTCAAGACTATGCGCAAGGAGTGTTTCTGTGGTGTACGCATCGCCTATATTTTTACGAGTCCAATTTTCTACCGCACTATCACTTGGTGCGGTAAGTGCAACATCTGTATACCTCATTGCTTGTATCAACGTACGCGCACTCATCCATGGCTTATACACTAAAAAGATAATGCCTGAGATACTGATTAAGAGAATAATTATGGCAAGTATACGTGCCTTTGTCTCACTCAGTATGTGTTTCTTTTCACCGTTTTCCACATAAGTTCTCCATGTAAGATATGTAAGGATGAAGACAAAAAGAATGTAGCTAACGATATTATCAAATACAAAAAGATTAAACGTAAAATATGCAACAAAGAATCCTGTCCAGACAATTCTTTCAGACTCACTCAATATGCGATCTCTTCCCTTTTTTAGCCAAAGCATGTAAAAAGCTGTTGCATATAAAGCAAGGTACGCGATCAACCCTACGATACCTCCGGCAATAAGCCAATCAAAGAATACGTTGTGTGATCTGTCATACCAAGGCTCGTATGGGCCCATACGAGGATCGAAATGCTTTGAAAACACATACAAGAAATTATCTTGACCATAGCCAATTATCGGACTCTCTTTAAAACCCTCAAAGCTCATTTGCCATGTATATAAGCGCGACTGAGCGGTGAAAGCAGAGAGCGAGATAGTCGACAACCTTTGAAGAGACGGTGTTGTTTGAATAAAAGTTGAGTCTTTAAAAACAATAAAAAGCCCCACAAGCGCAATACCTAGAGTCAAGAATCCGATAGACACTTTTTTCATTATCGGAAACTCTGTTGTACGCACCATAAAAAGTATCGCCATTAAAAATCCTGCCACGGCAAGTCCAAGCACCCCTCCTCGTGTGAGCGTAAGAAAGATAAAAATAGCGTTTATCACACTCAGTATCCCGTACCCGAATCGAGCAAAAGTATTTTTAGTTGAAAAGAGAAGCCACAAGATGATAAATACATACGTTAGAAAATATCCAGCTAAATACGCAGCATTACCGAGCGCGGCATCTAAGCGTATACCCTGAGGGGCTTCATTTGCCCCAAAGTATTGCACAGTAGCAGACAGAAGTACGTATATATTTGCAATCAGAGAGACTTTGAATATGGTTCTCCACTCTTTGAGAGATGCGATAGTGTTATAGAGGAGTACAAATAATAAAAATAAAAGTGCGTGAGTGAACCACCCTTCCATTCGCTCAAAGTTGCTCCAGAGACTCCTGGTCGTGTTTTCAGCAAATAATGCAGCGATACCGAGCGTTGTCACAAGAGCTAAAAACGTGATATGTGTCGGTGTTTTCAAGAAAGAAAGGGTTCTGTGTTTCCAAATAAAATAAGCAGATACGAGAGCGATAGTAAGAACAAGTGCTCTGAATAGAAGATTTTTTCCAGTAACAAAGGGGAAAAGAAGCGATTCTGATATGAATGTTGGAACAAAAAGGACGGCTACGGCCAGGAACAAAAAAATGTTTCTCATAGATCCCACTTATTATACCCTACAGGTATGACAGATTCTACTCCCCGTCTTTTAAGACGGCCTCAAAAAGAAAACGTCCTGGAGTCGCTAATGGCACGAGTGTGGTAGTATGCGAACGAGCAAGACTGTTTACTATATGTTCTGGCCCCTGTAAAGCAATGTCGGCATGGATCTCACCCATAATAAAACCAACATCTTTTAATCTTGTGAGATTTTTAATTATTTCAAATTCAGCGCCCTCAACATCAAGTTTCAAAACATCAATCTTTTTTACCCCCAGATAATCGAAAAGGCTGTCCACACTAAGAGCAGAGACTTGTATTTTTGATGAAGCGGTATGTATATTAAAAAAGGAATGCTCAAGATTTCGTGTAGGGTGAACAAAAAAGTCTAGAACTTTTTCTGATCCAGCTAAAGCGGTTTTGAATAGGTGTACATTGTTCAGGGGAACTTGCTTTACATTCTTTTCTAAAAGAGCGAATGTTGCTGGCTCTGGCTCAAATGCATAGACGTGCGCGTGTGGATATGTCAACGCATAAAAAAGAGCCGTCAGTCCGATGTTGGCTCCCGCATCAACAACAACACCCACTGATTGAGCAATATCTTCGGGAAGCGTATAGATTCTATCGAGAAAAACTTCCTTGAGAATAGCCAATTCTCCGTCTGTGCCCTGTAAATGTATTTCTTGACGATATGACCCTATCTTTATAAACACAGAGAAAGGAACTGCCTTCCACTGATACTTGGCCATACATGGTATATATAATGACCAAGCCAGCAGCATCAACTTTGACAGCGACCCTGATGCCAGAGAGACAAGTTGCACTCTCCAGTAGATTTTTTTATACATTTCTTGTGGCATTTTAGGCAGGATGCTTATTTAGTCTTAGTATTATATAGCAAATACACTATCCTGAGAAAAGTAAGCGAGGCGCACCTTTAAATACAGCATCCTTCCTGTATACTTTACTATAAACGACATGAATCTACTGTCTCTTTTAAGAAGCCATCTTTCAGGAGTTATACGCCAAATATCTTTGTATACCTCAGTGCAGATACTCGTACAGTTTTTAAATTTTATTGGGATGGTTCTTGTTTCTCGATTTTTGGGACCTATTTCTTTTGGCATATATAGCTTTGTACAGATATGTAGCGCTATGCTAGGTACTGTTCTCGCAGCCACAGATGTTAAATTTCAAATGGATTTGAGTCACCAGAACAGTGAAGAGCGAGTGCGGACGATGGCTCTTTATTTTTATAATAAGCTCTTGCTTACTTTTATTGTATGTATTGTTGGAATTACAATATCCTATATCTTCTTACCATTTGATCTTTTTA
Organism: Minisyncoccota bacterium; assembly: GCA_022843645.1. Classification (GTDB taxonomy): domain Bacteria; phylum Patescibacteriota; class Minisyncoccia; order Phycocordibacterales; family UBA5272; genus JALHNF01. Next base: position 5,219 of record JALHNF010000031.1, read on the forward strand.
TACTTACCAGTATCTCTTTCTTCCCATTCTTGTTTAGTGCAATAAGTGTCTGGACGAGTCATGCGATATTTGAAAAAAGAATATATACCCTCTCTCTTGCCATGCTCACAGCTTCGAGCATTGTCTTGCTTCTTAAGGGAATAATTATATGGCAAAAGTTATCGATAATATACCTCATTATCGCAACAACTCTTGATCTTATTATACTTAATAGTATATTAGCTGCTATATTTTTGTCAGGAAACCGTATCTTGAAAAACACCCTTCGAGAAGTTGGGATATCATGGGTGCGGGATATACGAAAATCGTTTAAAATATTCCTCCTCAATCGAGAAAATATTTTAGCAATTATATTTATCGTTTTATGGCAAACATTCATTTTGCGAGCCGATCAATTTATTATTTCAGCCTTAAGCGATGCGTATACCCTCGGTGTCTATAGTATCGCTGTGAGACTAACAGAAGCAAGCAATGTTCTTATAGGTGGATTTACTATCGCCGTTTTACCTCGACTTCAACAGCTTGCCAATTCTCCCAAAAGTACGAGTCGAGGAATCGCTGCTTCTCTCGTACTAGGGCTTTGCTTATCAGGCATCTTATACTTTATAGCCCCTTGGATAGTACCCCTTCTATTTGGGGCAACATACGTAGTTGCGATACCTGTACTCCAAGTATATGCCTTTACTATTCCTTTCCTGTTTAGTAGCTATTACATACTAAATTTTTTTACGCACAAGAAGATGTATGCAACTATCATTTTCATGATACTTGCAAGCGGCTGTGTGGGCATCTTTAGTTCAGTCTATTTATTCTACACATATGGCATTATTGGCACCGCCTACGGATCAATAATTACCTATACTCTATTTACCCTGATAAGCATCTACGTTAAGTCACATGGAAAATATGGAATTAGGATATGAAGAAAGTTGTTTCTAAAGTAGAGAATCTATGGTTAAATACCCAAAGCACATGCAAATTACTGTTATAGGTTCAACAGATAAAAAAGGTGGTGCGGCTACCATTTCTTGGAGTCTCAAAAAAGAGTTAGAAAAAATCGGACACCTATTCTTTTTTTTCGTGAGCGATAAAACAACTCAGGACAAGAATGTTTTTGTAATCAAAAGGAATCCTTTTATAAAACTCATCTCAAAGATATTTCCAACCGAAAACTTATATCGGTCAAACTGGATACTCAACACAAAAGAATATCGGGGTTCTGATATAGTGCATTGCCATAATTTGCATGGCAGTTTTTTTGATATTACATCTCTTGAAAAAATATCCAAAGAGAAGCCCGTTGTCTGGACGCTTCATGACGAATGGGCAATAACGCCGCATTGTGGATTTACATTCGAAGGCACAGAAATGAAAAATGGATTCTACGTATGCCCAAATAAAGATATTTACCCAAAAATATCGTGGCACAATGAAGCCTTTTTGATGCGACAAAAAAGGGCTGTCTACCAACGGTCGAAGCTTCATATTGTGGTTCCGTGTCAATGGCTTAAAAGCAGGGTTGAAAAAAGTGCTCTTCGAAATCATCCTATATCTCTTATTTATTACGGAATAGACCACCATCTTTTTTCAAAAAAAGATAAACGAGGTTGCCGAAATGAACTTGGCCTACCTGCCGACAAAAAGATTATCTTTTTTGTTGCTGATGGAGGTAAAAGTAATCCTTTCAAAGGATGGAGCTACGCGGAAGAAGTCATTAAAAAACTAGAGAATCGGTCTGATATCCTCTTTGTATGTGGAGGAAATAGTAATCCCACTCAAGAGAACAAGCAAGGCAACATCCTCTACTTGGGTGAGATCAAAGATCCTGTGCTTATGTCTAAGTATTACAGCGCATCTGATATCTTGCTCTATTCATCAGTTGCAGACAACTTTCCTTTAATTATTCTAGAAGCAATGTCATGCGGCCTCCCTATTGTAAGCTTTGACACCGGTGGCATAAAAGAAGCGCTGGCGCATAAAAAAAATGGCTACCTGGCAAAATATAAAGATACCAAAGACTTACTATTTGGTATCAAATATCTTTTAGAGCTTGAACCTAGTCTTCTAGAAAAAATGTCTACTGACTCTTCAACGAAAATTGCAGAAAATTTTAATTTAGAAAAAATGGTTCGTGCACATGAAAATCTGTATAATAAGCTCATACAATGAAACCCCTTGTCTCCATTGTGACGCCAGTTTTCAACAACTCTCAATCACTTGAGGAATGTATTTTAAGTGTTAAAAACCAAAACTACACAAACCTTGAACACATAATTATTGATGGCGGCTCAACTGACGGAACAATCGATATTATAAAAAAATATTCTAATACATATGCCATGCGCTGGATTTCTGAAAAAGATAGCGGCATGTACGATGCTTTAAACAAAGGATTTCGATTGGCAAAAGGAGAGATTTTTGCCTGGCTTGATTCTGACAACTATTACGCATTAGATATTGTTGAAAAAGTAATCTCTGTTATGAGAAATCAGGATACAGTGGATGTTGTTTATGGAAACGTGGTTATTCTTAAAGATTCTGTAAAAACGAAAATGTATATTCCCAGAAATCCTATAACATTCAAGGGTGCTCTCATACACAGTACTGGAGGTATTCCGGTCCAGCCAGGAGTATTTTTCAAAAGGAAAGTGTTTGAAAAAGCACTCGGGTTTAATACAGCGTACCGTATTGCTGGAGATTATGATCTTTGGTTAAAAATTTTAAAAAACAATACCCATATCCATTACCTCAATGAAGTATTTGGATTTTACCGAGTAGGAAACGATGC
>JALHNF010000032.1 GCA_022843645.1 Minisyncoccota bacterium
CTTTTTAGCACTTTCATGCTATATTAAGAGGGTTCATTTCAAATTAACAACAAACACGATTTTGTAACCTTTTGCCCTCCCCTCTTTACTGACTTGGCAAAACCATATCGTGCAGGAAAAGCTCAATTCCTTTTTCCTGAGGAATTTTTTTGTTTAATTTAATAAAGAACACACAATTAATATTTATGCCAGAATTACAAAACGCAAACATTTACGGTGATGCAAATCACACAGGACTCAAAAACGCAGTTCACACTGCCCCACGACGGCTCAAAGTAGAAGATGTTGTCGATGGTACCGTTGTTTCTATTAAAAAATCAGCTCTCTATGTTGACCTCGGCATTCATGGAGTTGGTATCATTTACGGTGCAGAGTTCATTCAGGCGCGAGACGTCATCAAAAAAATTAATGTTGGTGACTCTATCAAAGCAAAAGTAATCGAAGGAGAAAATGAAAACGGCCACGTGGAGCTTTCACTCAAAGAAGCAAAGCAAGCAGCAATGTGGAGTGATGCTGAAGAGGCGATCAAATCAAAAACCGTCTTTGATCTTGTTATCAAGGAGGCAAACAAAGGAGGACTCATTCTCGACTGGCAAGGAGTGGCTGGATTTCTCCCCGCATCACAGCTCAAAAGTGAAAACTATCCTCGTGTGATGGATGGCGACAAAGACAAAATCTTGCGAGAACTCAAGAAGCTTATCGGTAAGAGAATTTCAGTGTGCGTGATCGGCGCAATGCCAAAAGAAGGCAAGCTTATCTTCTCTGAAAAAGATGTTGACGGAAAAGAAAAGACAGAGGTAGTCGGCAAATACACCATCGGTGATGAAGTTGAAGGAAAAATCACTGGCGTTGTAGAGTTTGGTGCGTTTGTAGAGCTCGAAGATGGCCTTGAAGGACTCATTCACATTTCAGAAATGTCATGGTCACTCATTGACGATCCTAAAACACTCTTCAAGGTTGGCGACAAAGTGAAGGCACGAATCATTGAAGTTAAAGATGGAAAAGTATCGCTTTCTGTAAAAGCACTCATCATCAATCCATGGCTTGAAGCTGAAAAGAAATTCAAGAAAGGAGACATTGTGAAAGGCGCAGTGATCAAATTCAACAAGCACGGCGCACTCGTTTCTATTGATGCCGGCGTGGCAGGGCTCGTTCACATTTCAGAATTTGGAAATGAAGACAAAATGAAAGAAGCACTTAGTCTTGGAAAAGTATACGACTTTGCAATCACATTCTTTGATCCAAAAGAGCAACGAATGACACTCACCTACATCTCAAAATAAGGTCTTCCGCGACTATAATAAAACCTCCACATGTGGAGGTTTTATTATTTTCCGTTATATATCGACATCGCCTTTGGCAAACCTTCTTGGACAATCATTTCAATGGCTTCAAATATTTTTTTAGACAGCTTTTTGAGAGTTGCTTTTTCTTCGTCTTTCATTACGCCAAGAATCCATTTCGCTACCCTATCTTCACCAAGCGGCTTTTTTAACTTCCCTGTTGGAGTGGTTGGAGAAATACCGACACGCACCCGAATGAATGCCTCTGACTTTACGCTTTTAATAATAGACTGCACGCCATTGTGTCCTCCAGAGCTACGATTAAATGAAATTTTGAACGTGCCTAAAGGAAGATCAAGATCATCATATACCACCACAAGCTTTTCTGTATCTTTTTTTGTTTTTATGAGTGGCGCCACTGACTTTCCAGAAAGATTCATGAACGTATCGGGTACCACAAAAAGCACCTTTTTTCCTCCTATTTCTCCTTTTGTTTTGTGCGCACGAAGCGTGTTGTCTGTTTCAAAACTATCGGCTTGTGCTATTTTTGCAAGGAGTCCAACCACAATACGTCCAGTATTGTGCCGTGTGTGTACATATTCCTCTCCAGGATTTCCAAGTCCAACGATTATCATACCCTCTATGATACACTATACTAGATTACATTTATGCGAAACCCACTTGATTGGATAGCAGATCAGATTCTGGAATTGTTTTTTGCGTTACTAACTATTGGGGCCGATGGAGAAACAAAGTCTCAAAAAAGACGTTCGTCATTGTATGCAAACGCACAGGAAACATTGCGTTTCGCAATTACTGTCGGTTTTTTCTTCGTCATCATAAAGACATTTCTCATACAGCCTTTTCTTGTGCAGCAGACCTCTATGGTGCCCACCATACAGCCATACGATTACATTATTGTTGATCGCTTTACATACCAGTTCCTAGAAGAGCCAAAACGAGGCGAAGTGGTCATTTTTAAATCTGGACCAGAAAATGGGGACAGATACCTGATCAAAAGAATTATCGGACTTCCAGGAGAGCAAGTGCTCGTGAGCGGCACCGAGACAAAAATCGTTAACAAAGAGTTTCCAAATGGATTTATTTTGAATGAAACATACGTCCAAAACACAGACGAACGCACAAAAAAGATTGTGACGCTCGGAGAGAACGAGTACTTTATGATGGGCGACAATAGACCACTTTCTCTTGACTCGCGCTCAAGTCAAGTGGGCCCAATACAAAGAGAAAATATAGTCGGACGCACACTCATTCGCTTGTATCCGTTTTCTTCAATTGATCTTTTCCCTGGCACAGTAGACGTATTACAAAAAAACCCGTAAACTAGCACCATAGGTATATTTTTAGGGCGTACCCTACCATATGTCAAAAGAAACAAAACAAGGTGCATCCCCTCTCCAGTCACCAAAAGGAATGCGAGATATCATTGGTGATGATTACTACAAATTCCAAGGACTTTTCGAAAAAGCACAGGAAGTATCTGTATACTACGGTTTCAAACCAATTGAAACTCCAATTTTAGAACATGAGACAACATTTACTTCAGCGGTTGGTGTGGGCACAGACATTATCGACAAGGAAATGTATACCCTAAAAACAAAAGGTGGCGACCATCTTGCGATGCGCCCTGAGCAAACAGCGTCACTCATGCGCGCCTACGTCGAACACGGCATGCAGTCACTCCCACAGCCGGTACTTTTTTACCATTCAGGTCCAGTGTTTCGACACGACAATCCTCAAAAAGGACGTTATCGACAGTTCTATCAGTTTGATGTGGACGCGCTCGGCAGCGATTGCAGCATTTTAGACGCGCTTATTATTAAAACCATCTACACTATTCTTCAAGAAGCGGGCGCGAAAGACTTGGTTGTAAGTATAAACTCAATCGGAGACAAAGAATCTCGTCCAGCATACATCAAGGCACTCACCAATTACTACAAAAAGCACGGGAAAGATCTTCCTGCCATCGACGAAGAACGCCTCAAAACAAATCCGCTCAGAATTCTCGACTCAAAACACCCTGTTACAAAAGAGCTCAACCTTGGCGCGCCTGATGCGATCAGCTTCCTCTCTCCTCATGGCAAAAAGCATTTCAAAGAAGTCTTGCAATACCTCGACGACATGAATATCGCATACGAGATAGACAAGCTTCTCGTTCGCGGACTCTCCTACTACACTCACACGGTATTTGAAATCATGGAACGCATGGAGGATGGCTCTTTGATCACCATTGCAGGCGGTGGCCGTTATGACTACTTAGGCAAAATGATTGGTTCAAAAAAAGACATCCCTGCGGTTGGGGGCTCACTTGGCATGGACAGAATTGTTGAACGCCCATGGTTCAAAAACCTTGCGCCACGAATTATCAAAAAGCCGAAAGTTTTCTTTGTCCAACTTGGTTTTGAAGCAAAACTCAAAAGTCTTACCGTCCTTGAAATCTTACGAAAAGCAAAAATTCCAGTAGAGCAATCAATCTCAAAAGATAGTCTCGGCACACAGCTTGGTATTGCTGAAAAACTAAACATTCCATATGTGATTATTTTTGGACAAAAAGAAGCTATGGAACATTCAGTAATTGTCCGTGACATGGAAAACAGATCGCAAGAAACAGTGAAAATCGAAGACTTAAGCGACTACATCAAACATCTCAAGGATCATACTCATAAATAACTAAGACCGAAGGTGTGTACAGTATTGCCTTTTCAATTTTGTTGTAGTATTATTGTAGTCACTTATGCCAACCGCTTACGTAGAAGTCAAACGAGGTGCCTCAGAGCAAACAGCGAGCGTTCTTCGCCGCTTCACAAAAAAAGTTCAAGAATCAGGAATTATTCCTAAAAAACGAAGTCAGCGATATGCTTCGCGCACACTTTCAGCACTCAAAGTAAAAAAAGCAAAGATTCTTAAAATTGGAAGAACAAAAACATACAATAGACTCAAAAAACTTGGCAAACTCACTCCTCCAAAAAAGAAAGGTGGCCGATAACAGCAAACTCTGATGGCGCAAGTTTCGAAAGACAAGATAATAATTATTCGAGAAACGGTAGGAATGATTCCATCTCTACCGTTTTTTGCTATTGCAACATCTATACTCGGTGCAAAGTACGAACTTCGACTTGTCTTCTCGACAGAAAAGAAAACACAACATCTCAATAGCAAATACCGAAAGAAAACATACGTTCCAAACACCCTCGCATTCCCCCTTTCAAACACTGAAGGAGAGATATATATGTCTCTTTCTGTGATACGAAAAGAAGCAAAAAAATACGGTCTCTCGTACAAAGACAGCCTTGCGTTTCTCTTCATCCATTCATGCTTGCATTTGAAAGGATACACACATGGGAGTACAATGGAGAAACAAGAAAAGAAATACTTTAAACTTTTTGCACCGCATGCCACGTACCCATACGACTATAGTGACAGGAATTGATATCGGCACTTCTCATATAAAAGTAGTGGTTGGAGAACGTGTACAGCACGACAGCTATCCAACCATTAAAGCAGTTGTTTCTGTGGAGAGTGCCGGATTACGCCGAGGGTACATTGAATCAAGTGCAGATATAACGCGCTCTATAGAACGAGCTATTCTTTTAGCAAGCAAGCAGTCGGGTCACCCGATCACACGTGTCGTGGTGGGTGTTCATGGGATTGGACTCACCTCTCTCCAAAGCACTGGGCACGCTGTTATCACACGGGCAGATAGCCAAGTCACGACACTCGATACCAACCGCGCAATCCAAAATTCTGAAGACACATTGAGTGAACAAAAAAATCAAAAAATTCTTCATGTCATTCCTCAAAGGTGGAAGCTCGACAATAAAGACATCCCCACAAAAGTCCTCGGACTCACTGGCAACAAACTTGAGGTAAAAACACTTTTTGTCTCCTACCCGGAACAGCAAATAGAGGAACTCCATACTATTTTCGAATCCCTTGGTATCGATGTCGACGATACAATCGCAAGTCCGATTGCAGCCAGCCTCTGCGTTCTTTCAAAAAAAGAACGCACTGTGGGTTCATGTGTCATTGATATTGGTGCAGAAACCACAACACTTGTTGTGTACGAGCATTCTGTGCCATATATCGTGCACACAATCGGTATGGGTGGAAATGACATCACGCATGACATCGCGCTTGGTCTCAAGGTCTCTCTTGAAGATGCAGAAAAAATGAAACGTGGCACCTATGACGGATCCATCTCCAAAAGAAAAGTTGACGAAATCATTCGCGCGCGAAGTACAGACATCTTTGAGCTCATTGATGTGCAACTAAAAAAGATTCACCGGAGCGGCCTTCTCCCTGCAGGAGCACTCATTATTGGAGGCGGATCACATCAGCGTCTCATCTCTGAAATAGCTAAAGAAATTTTACGCATTCCTGTAGCAACTGAGTCGCAAGAATTGAACAGTATCACTAAAGGTAAATTGAAAGATCCTTCTTTTGGTGTAGCATTTGGACTTTCTCTGCTTCAGAGTGATGTAGCGAGTGGCAAAACACATACAGCAAAAGAAACACTGCTTACCACGTGGAAAGCAACCATACATTTCTTTAAGCAGTTTTTACCGTAATAACACACATGCCAGTTTTGTCACTACTGCCCTCTTTTTGTACTTGACCTTATTTTTCTGATACTATATACCTAATTGAAACAGCCGTGCGTTTATAAACATACATATGCCAAAAATCAACCCAGATATAGAAAATTTTGCCAGAATTAAAGTCATTGGTGTCGGTGGCTCAGGAAAAGGAGCGATCAACCACATGATTGAGTCTCGTGTCAAAAACGTCGAATTCATTGCGGTAAACACAGATGTACAAGACCTTCATAACTGTCTTGCAGAACGGAAGATTCACATCGGAAAAAACTTTACCAAAGGTCTTGGTGCCGGCATGAACCCTGACGTAGGAAAACGCTCCGCCGAAGAAACAAAAGAAGAAATACAAAATGCTGTGAAAGGTGCAGATATGGTATTTATTACCTGCGGTATGGGTGGAGGCACAGGCACAGGTGCCGCACCAACAATTGCAAAAGTTTCAAAAGATGAAGGAGTACTCACAGTTGCCGTGACTACTAAACCATTCTTCTTTGAAGGCGCACAACGAATGAAAATTGCAGAACAAGGCCTCGCAGAGCTTGAACAAAACGTCGACGCGCTTATCGTCATTCCAAACGACAAACTTCTCTCAGCAGTAGACAAAAACACATCTCTCAAAGACGCGTTCGCAATGTCTGATGAAGTCCTCAAGCAGGCCGTCGAAGGAATTTCTGAACTCATTTCAAATTCTGGAATTATTAACGTAGACTTTGCCGACGTACGTGCGGTGATGCAAGACTCAGGTACAGCGCTTATGGGTGTCGGACGTGGCGCAGGAGAAAACAGAGCTGTCGAAGCAGCGCACGCGGCTATCAATTCCCCACTTCTTGACGTTTCAATTCATGGTGCTCGTGGCGTACTCTTTGCAATTGCTGGAAGTGATGATCTTTCACTTTTTGAGGTTCAGGAGGCTGCAAAAATTATCACTGAATCTGTAGACAAAGACGCAAAGATCATCTTTGGCGCGTTCAAAGACGACACACTCAAGAAAGACGAGGTCAAAGTGACCGTCATCGCAACCGGCTTTCCAACAGCTGGAACTCAGAAACGAGCTGTGCCACTCTTTGGCGGCACTGTGCAACCCCGACAACAAGAGCAAATTGTAGAACGAGTACGACAAATACCTACAGAGCAAGAACGGAAAGAAATTCATAATGTTCTCCCTGTACAAGATATCGAAGCAAAAAAAGATGCAGCGATACTATCAACGTCTCAATCAGGCACTCAAAAAGATCTTGACCCTTCGAATGTAATTGAAGATGATACCGATGATTGGGGGGCTGTACCTGCTTTCTTGCGACGACGAAAATAGTTTTATTTGGTATTATTAGTCGATTAATCTATACAAACGCATATGTTTGACCTTATTATCATTGGCGGAGGCCCTGCTGGTACCGCAGCCGCAGTCTACGCAGCACGAAAACAACTCAAAACGGCAATGGTGATTAAAGAATGGGGCGGACAGTCGACAGTTTCTTCTGATATTCAAAACTGGATCGGCACACCACATATAAGTGGCGCTGAACTAGCAGAGAGCTTCAAAAAGCATGCCTACGAATACAAAGGTGAATACCTCACACTCAAAGAAGGTTTTTTCGCCTCTAAGGTTGAAAAAATAGAGGGTGGATTTTCTGTACTCCTTGATTCCGGCGAAACACTCACCTCAAAGGCGATTCTCATTGCAACTGGAAGCGCGCGACGCAAACTTGGCATTCCTGGCTCTGATACGTTTGAACACAAAGGTGTTGTGTACTGCGCTTCATGTGACGGACCGCTTTTTTCAGGAATGGACGTCGTTGTTGTTGGTGGCGGTAATGCCGGATTTGAATCTGCGGCACAGCTTCTTGCGTACTGTAAAAGCGTAACACTTCTCAACCGCAGCGAGACGTTCAAAGCCGACCCGATCACCGTCGAAAAACTTTCAAAACATCCAAACCTTCGTATTATCACAAACGCAATCCCAAGCGAAGTACATGG
>JALHNF010000033.1 GCA_022843645.1 Minisyncoccota bacterium
GTGTCTTTCGCCACAAAGTATATGAATACAGCCCAGAAGAGGGCATTGAGCATTTTCTTGAGGAAGTCTCCCTTCTTACCGACAAAGAAACAAAAGAAGAAAGTGCGGTCCGGCTGATGACTATTCACGCATCAAAAGGGCTCGAGTTTGATTATGTATTCATCACCGGACTTGAGCATGGTCTGTTTCCAAGCGAAAGAGGAACGCACGCGTCTCAGACACTTGAAGAAATGGAAGAAGAGCGAAGGCTCTTTTACGTGGCACTCACCCGAGCTCGGAAAAAACTCTTTCTCTCGCATGCCGAACTACGCATGATTTTTGGGTCAAAACAAATAAATGTTCCTTCGGAATTTTTGGAAGATATCCCAGAGCATTTGACCGAGCACACGGTTGCAGAGAATAACGAAGGTGGTAAAGTGATCGTGTATTTATAATGAAAAACCAAAGAGCAAAACGCAGTCTCGGACAAAACTTTCTGATAGTACTATGGCCGGTACGCATGATGGCAAATAAGGCCATGGTAAAACCTGGTGACACAGTGGTAGAAATCGGTCCAGGAAAAGGAATCCTCACAAAAGAACTCCTCCATAGCGGTGCGCATGTAATCGCGATTGAAAAAGATGACGCTTTGTACACAAAGCTTCTCTCTGTGTTTGAAGAAGAAATACAATCAAAGAAACTTACTTTAATTCACGGTGATGTTTTAGAACAAGACATTTCCAAAATAACAAAAAAGAAGTCCTACAAAGTCGTGGCAAATATTCCGTACAATATCACCGGCCTTCTCATTCCTTTTTTTCTTGAGTCGGCACATCAACCAGCGTCAATGACGCTTCTTGTGCAAAAAGAAGTCGCACAGCGTATCTGTGCTAAAGATAACAAAGAAAGTATTCTCTCGCTTTCTGTAAAAGTTTTTGGGAAACCTGTATACGTAGAAAAAGTTGGTCGCACACTTTTCCGTCCCAGCCCTCGTGTTGACTCAGCAATTATTCACATCGAAAACATTCATCCGGGTTTCAAAAACCTTGCAGAGAAAAAAGATTTCTTTGAAATCATTAAAAAAGCGTTCAACTCAAAACGTAAAAAGATTTCATCAACACTGAAAGACCGCCCAATCGAGCCCGACTTAAAAGACAAGCGTCCTGAAGACCTTTCCCTTGAAGACTGGCGACGACTACTTAGGTGACGGTAAAGAAGAACCTATTTGAAGAATGGTCCCTTGTACCGGTATCGGAAAACATGCCGCAGTACCCGCACTACACACACCACCAGGTATTGCACGACCAACAACATTTGCCCCCGGAACAAGCGCCCACCATCTATAGACACGAGATATTCCTGTTTGTACCAAAAAAATGCCCCCTCGTGGAGGGCCAACTAAAATAGCATAGCCACCGCTACACGCGCACTCATATACAAAAATGATTTTTCCACCAACGGGCAGGAAAGGAAGTGCGTACGCTGAAGAAAAAAGAAGTGCGGAAAAGAAAAAACCAAGAAGCAGTCTCATACCTGATATAATACACGGTATGAAAGATTCCTGGAAACCCTCCAAAAAGACCCTCTACATCATCGTGGGGCTATGTATTGTGAGTCTACTTTTTGTATGGTGGGGCAGGGAGAAAAACATATTACCTTCACTTTCGGCGCAAGATGTCGTATCGGTGAGTGCTGAAGACATAAGTACAAAAGATACCGACAAAGACGGTATTCCTGACTGGGAAGAGTATTTGTGGGGACTTGATAGTAATAAAGGGGACTCAGACGGCGACGGCATACTCGACTTCGATGAAATACAAGCAAAAAAAGCGTCTATTCGTACAGAGTACGGCTTTGCAACGTCAACAGCGTCGAGCACATTTACTGACTCGTTTTCACGAGAATTCTTTACCGCCTTTAGCGCATTGAGGCAATCCGGTAGTCTGACAGACACAAATATTCAAAAAATTTCAGCGCAAAGCCTCGAGGTGCTCACCCAACAAGTTTTAGAAAATAAATATACTGAAAAAGATCTTGTAGTTGTCGATACAACAAGCGATACAAAAGTAGAATACAAAAACAGCATCCTAAACACAGGGAAGTCACTCCAAGTGAAGCTGATCGGAAGAGAAGTGGAACTCCTTACTCGCGCCATCAACAAACCCCGTTCGGATAAACTCATTATCGAATTACAGAAAATCCAAAAAGTGTATCTAGCACTTGCAGAGCGTACCATACAAGTCCCTGTCCCAAACGCAATTCAAAAGACGCACCTAGAGCTTGCAAATACGTATTACAAATTGGGCGCATCGGTGGGGGGCTTAACACAAATATATGACGACCCAGCAATAAGTGTTATATACTTTAGTGAGTACCAACGGGCATTAGAGAAACTTCCTTCTCTTATGAACACTATCACCTCTTTCACACAGTAAGTATGAAAATGTTTTCAAAAAAATTCTTTTCTGTTTTCTTTGCACTCACACTTGCATTCTCTCCGCTTCTTGGACCTCTTCTTGCACCAAAAGCAGAGGCGCAACTTGGAGGCATGATTTCAGGATGTGCAAGCGGGTTTGTAACCTCATGGGTATCAAGCTTCTTCTCAGGTACAGCCGTACCTGTTGATGACCTCAAAAATAATATAAAAGAGTGTCTGGACGCTGTTGCCTTTGCCCTTGCAAAAACACTGCTTGCCCAGCTCACCGACAGCATCATCAATTGGATCAACAACGGCTTTGACGGAAACCCCTTCTATATTGGTGATACAGAAGGCTACTTTAGAAATGTCATCCGTGACGAGCTTCAACTTGCGATCAATGACTTAAAGAGGCTCCGTTCAGTATACTTTGACGTGATGCGTGCGAATGTCATATACCAAGCGCGCGCGACTATTCAAGATGAGCTCGGCTTTACTCTCGACTCTGCGATTGTAAGCGCCTTGTGTGGGTACGCAGAATACGAAGCAGCAGAATTTTGCCAAGGCCAGCTTACTCCCGAAGCACAGTCTGAGCTTACGTACGCGTTTACTCGTGGCTATATACCATTTCAATGGAGCACCTGGGAGAGCCTAACACAAAATTGTGGAAACAATGTCTTCTGTGCGGGAACGCAAGCACAAGAATACGCACTCTACCAGGCACAAGAAAGAATTCAGCAATTAAACACTGAGCTCAATAGAGGAAGTGGTTTTTTGAGCCAGAAAGTATGTCGAGACCCCGGATTTCAAAGAGATTTAGAGGATTGGCAAGCAATGATCGACAGTTACGGAGCGCAGAACCCAGGTGACGATGACTTTGTGGGTCCCGAGGTTCCTATTGAGACGAGCCTCCCTGAAAAACCAATTTGTTCTGAGTACATTATTCAAACACCTGGGCGTATCATCGCTGACAAATTGACATCAAACTTAGGAACCACAGAAAGACAACTTGAGCTTGCAGACGAGCTCAATGAATCAATCGCAGCAATATTTGATGCGCTTATTGGAAAACTCATTAATGACGGCCTTGCTTCATTCCGTGGTGAAGGTGAAGACGATGATTACTACAATCTTCTCAGTGACCCGCGAAGCGGTTTTCAGTTTGAACGTACAGAAGAGATCTTGGCAGGAGATGCTGAGGCCTGTGAGGCAACGGGCGGAGTATACGATGAAGAGCTTGGTGTCTGTGACTTCGATCAAACAGGTGGAATGAATACACTACCTGATTTTCCATGGATCATGGAAGGAGGGGTTACCGTCACAAATGGGGAAGAATTTGCAACTCTGGTCAGAAATAATCCAGGACGATGCGTCATCATAAATAATGTTCGTGTATGGGAAGGGGATGTTGAGCCGTGCCTCATGGGCAGCGCTGAAGATACTGGTGGAACTGCGAGTAATGCTGTCTTTACCATAAACCCAGAGCCACTTCGCGTAGGAAGACAGGCGACATTCACAATTTCTGGCGGACCACAAACAACAGACTTTGAGATTGTATATCTCACCGAAGGGGAAGTAGATCCGGAGTTTCTTATCGCGGGAGTCACAAACCAAAACGGGTCAGGGGCTGCAACGATACAAATTCCAGCACTTCCAGTAGGGGAAGTTGTCATAACTGTTTTCTTTGGCACAGGGGAGTCTGTAGAGAAAACAGTTGAAGTTTCAGGATAGAACATACGAAAATGAATAGAAGAGAAGCCTTAGAACAACTCAACCAAGAGCGCAAGCAAAAAGTAAATCGCGTATGGGAAGAGTGGTATAGAACCGAAGGTAAGGGTGTACCAACCACGGAACGCCTAAAAAAAAGAGATTTGGCGCTCAATCAAATACAAGACGAGTTTGAAAAAGCATCACTACAGATAAATCAGGGATCATTTGAAGACGGATCCAACAAAAAAAGAGCAGTTCTTGTTCAAGGCTTGCAAAAAAGACAAAGTAGAGACAACGCATCACAGAGCACCCCTGAAACAGACGTACTTCCAGAAAAGAATCTTGCTTCTGACCCACTTCAAACAGGAAGGATTATTCGTCGGCCAAAAAATATCGATGGCATTCGAGGAGAAGACGCAATAACCACGCCTCGTGAGTCGTACCGCGCACAAAGTACAGAGCAAGACCTAGCACAAAGAAAAAGAACCTTAGCGCAAACAGCAGAAGAAGACACTACACAAGAAGATTTATCTCAGAATATCATTCAAGAAGTCAAAGAGCTCCTCACTAAAGAAGGGTTTGACCCTGACGACTTCTTGCGCCATATACCAGGAAGAGAAGAACTTGATAAAGTTCTTAAGCTTGCAGAAGAGTCGAAAAAAGTCTCATATTCTTTTCCGGTATTTATTTTGTCTCTGGCGCTTTGTGTTGATGTACTAGAGGCGTTACCCTCACTTATACCCGCAATAGGAATATTTGGCACATGGACGGTAATGGGGCTTAAGTGGCTTATTTTCATACCGATTGTCTATGTTGCAACAGTGGGTGGAGAAAACTTCCTCACTCGGCAGCTAGTAAAACGCGTCATCATACGCGGAATAGTAAAACGTGCTTTTGTCGCAGTAACCGTTCCCCTCCTTGCTTTTATTCCATATATCGGGGCCCTATTCCCTGAAACATTTCTGATGACGCTTTTCTTGGTTAACTCAAAAACACTTGCCGGTATTCTTGTAAAAGAAATTGCAAAAATTGCAGAACGATACGTGTAGACTGTGCTTTAGGTGAGCCAAAGCCATGATAGAATACATCTATATAGTGTGCGTACGTTTTTAAACACAAAGTATACTTGGTTTATAAGCGCAGTGTTTGTTGCTGTGGTCTTTTTGTTTGGGTCTATGCAGTACGCAGGAGCACAAAGAGCGGACATTGACCAAGACATCATCGATCGAATACGTTACTGCGAAACACCACAGGGACAGGCTCAAGACCCAGACTGTCGTACTATTACTCAAAGTAAGCCTCCTGCGAGCGCTGCAGGATGTAGTATACTTTCAGACCCGGGCGGATGTTTAAAGGAATACGCAATAAGTTTGTTTGACAAAACAATACTCCCTCTTTTTGCGGGAATATTACAACTTTCTTCGTACTTATTTGAGGCAACCATATGGATTGGGGTCGTAAACTTTGGTTTTATATTAGGCGGTGACGACTCTTGGATAGAAAACGTCTGGGGACTAGTGCGAGACATTTTGAATATTGGCGTTATCTTTGTACTTCTCTATACAGCGATACAGATTATTATCGGCCGAGGAGTGGAGGTAAAAAAAGTAATCGCAGGAGTCATTCTTTTTGGGGTGCTCACAAACTTTAGCCTCTTTTTCACCAAAGCAGCTGTTGATGTCTCAAACGTCATTGCGCTTGAGTTTTACAATCAAATGCGTCAGGTGAGTATCAATGAAATATCTTTCGAGAATGGCCTGGGGGCAGCAATCGTGAACACGACGGGGCTCGTTGGGCTATACACGCCACCTGATCCAAAAAACAACGTTGGTGGAGGAATAAATGATGGGGCTACTAAAAGTTCTTATCTGAAAGATAGCTTCATGTTTCGAATTGCAATGATTTTTGTATTCATCGCAGTATCTTTTATCTTTGTTCAAGCTGCATTTTTATTCTTGGCAAGAACACTCACTCTTATTTTCCTTCTCATTTTTTCACCTCTTATGTTTGCGGGTGGTATATTTGGGGCAATACAAAAATGGGTTGAGAGATGGCATAAAGAATTTATTGGACAAGTTATTTTTGCACCATTGTTCTTCATTCTTCTTTATGTGGCCCTTGTGGTGATGAATAATCTCAAAGGAACAGTGGACTCACAACTCGGAATCCTTACTGAGCAGGGTGAAGACTTTTTCCTTCCACTTGTAGTTATCCTCATCACAACAGGACTCATGGTATTTGCCTTTGCGCTGGCGCTTAATCAAGCAAAAGAATGGGCGGGGAGTGCTGGTGGGGTAGCGGTGAAGTGGGGAAACAAGTTCTCTGGATTTGTGGCAGGAGTTGGTTTGAGCGGAACAGCAATGGGACTTCGTACTGTGGGCAGAGTAGCGCAACTAGACAAGGTGTCTGCTTGGGCAAAAGACGCAAAAGGAATGCAGGGCACTCTTGCTCGAAGTATTGGTCTTGGAACACTAGAAAACAGAACGTTTGATGTACGAAACTCAAAAATCGCAGGAAAGGTTGGGAGTGGAGTATCTGCGGCACTTGGAGCGGCGGGAGTAAATACAGGCGGGGTAAGTTTTGGCCCGGGCTCAAAAACAACGCTCAAGGATCCAGGTGTCATTGCACAAATACAAGAGAAGTATGATAAAGCAAAAAAAGAGGTTCAAAAACGGGCAGACGCTCGAGCGGAATCAAGGGTAGAAAAGATGTTAAAAGGCATCGAGGAAGAACAAGAAGAAAAAGGTATCCGGGCTGACTACTCTATCACCAAAGATACCGAAGTGGCATACATTGGCGCCGATGGAAATGTTGTGAAGGTAGCTCGGCCAGATGGGGAGACGGACAAAGCGTGGAGTGAAAAGATCAAGGAGGCGAACGCTAAAAACAAGAAGCATCTTGAGTTTCTCAAACAAAAAAAGCTTGAGGAGGGCGCAGCGAGTTTATTGACTGATATAAACAAGCGGAGTTTAGGTTTCAAGGGTGGTTTTCTTGGGCTTGGAGCTCGAGATGCTATTGCTGAATATCAAGCGCGTCAAAAAGTTACTAAGAAGTTTAAAGAGAGTGATGAGGCAAAACTTAAAGACTTTACACAAAATCTAAAAACATACACAGACTTGCTTGGAATTTCAGAAGACGACCTTCTCACAATAGGTTCAAGTGATGTGCTCGCTCACTGGTCTACGGTTGCCGAGCACGAACAGGAGCTCCTTAAGACACACAATAGAAAACCAGAAGCTGCACTCGATAAATCTGACGCCAACTACAAAACATGGGCAAAAACAAAGCGTGATATCGAGAAACGCCTACAAACGGCAAAAAGTGCAAAAAGTAAAATCGCGGAACTCAACAAAAAAATAGAGGCCGAGAAGAAAAAGAAAGAGGAGGATAAAGGAAAAGATACCAAGTAAATATGAAAGAAATTCTTGAATTCGAACAGCTCCCACCAAACATCAAAGCAGCAATCACTGACCCTGGTTTTAACCTTGCAATTGAGCGCTTTTGCGATACCCATACTGTTTCTGAACAAGTAATACGGCGTTTTATAGAAACCAAAATCACGGATGTTGCTTTTGGATCGACAAGTATCGAGTCTTGTGTGGAAGAAATATCTGCTGTG
>JALHNF010000034.1 GCA_022843645.1 Minisyncoccota bacterium
CTCGATGCAACGCCACTTGAACATATTTCCGAAATTGTTCTTGTAGTCCGATATTTACAAGAAATCATTCGAAACCATTTTGGTACAGAGTACAAAGGCACACCTATCACATACGTTGAAGACACTATTCAGGGCACAGGGAAAGCTGTGTGGAATGCGCAAAACATTCTTGATGAACCGTTTCTTGTGATGAATGGCGATGATGTATATCATCCCGACGATATTCTTGCGATTATGCGTACTAAAGGCGGCATTCTTCTTGATCGTGCTAAGACAGAAGTAAAAAGCGGAAAAGCGGTCATTGATAATCATAGGCTCGTTAATATTGTTGAAGGACAGCTTATGCAGCCAGGAGAGCCTATTAACACAGGATTTTATCATCTCACACCGGAAGTTTTTGATTTTGAATTAGTAAAAACGCAAGATAAAGACGAATGGGGGCTTCCACAAACACTCATCGCTCGCGCACAGGATTTTCCGCTCATCCCCGTGTACGCAACGCAGTGGATACAGGTCACTGTACCGGAGGATATACAAAAAGCAGAAAAAGAGCTTTCATAAAAAAAGACGGAGCCAGCTTGGGCTCCGTCATCGCGTTTCTCTTCGTCATTTTGTGCACTTAATTCTTGGCGTTGATTACAACTACCAAGTTTCGACCGCCAGGTGTTTGGCCTGTAGCCACATCACGCGAGTGTGACCACCATACATGCTGTCCATCTTGATCGACTTCTTGATGGGTGCACCTGCGCTCGATGTGGATGTTTCTCCTTGGAAGGCCACATTGTAAGACAAGTTGGCCAGTGATAATTTCAGGAACACTCAGCATTCCTCGCCCTGGATCACCGAAGATCCCTCCTGGATAGTGATGGGAGATGTGCCTCACAAGTTTTTGATTGAATTCACCGTGCACCTTGTGATCAGCGGGGTGTTCAAAGTGACCACCAGGTAATACTGATGGAAGAACTACCCACATTGACTCCTTGGCCTCTTCGGGGTCAAGTTGATCCCACGCTGCAAATATAACACTCTCATGCTTTTTGCTTTG
Source organism: Minisyncoccota bacterium (assembly GCA_022843645.1). Lineage (GTDB taxonomy): Bacteria > Patescibacteriota > Minisyncoccia > Phycocordibacterales > UBA5272 > JALHNF01. Next base: position 1,046 of record JALHNF010000034.1, read on the forward strand.
CTGACCGGTATCAATTAATTTCCGGTCAATCAAGCTGTCCCGCCCCGCATGAAGCATAAACACTCGACCACTTGGTGTAGTGACTACCACAATCGCGCAGTCGGCAGGAGCGATGACACCTGCTTCTCCGGGAAGAACCTCAAACCCATCCGCGTAGAGCCCACGATGCAGTTTGCATGCTGTACTAGGAAGGCTCAATTGCCATGGATATTGAGCGGTATCGCTCAAGAACTCACTGTTAAACTTGAGCACACTTGGGCCTAAAATCCTTCTCAGCCGGTGCCTCACAGCAAGTCCTCCAAGAAGCCCAATGACATGAGGTGCTTTTTCTTGGTCACCTTCCTCTATCAGTTCGGCTGTTTTCCAATCAGTGGGACAACCCCACATCATAGCAACAGCGCCGTCTAAACCTCCGCTTGTACCCCAACTAGCTGTTGGTTCGTACATGATATGTCTCCCGAGAATTAAATAGATGAAAAGAACTGCACATACATTCGTACAAGATTTGCTATTTTTTGTCAATAAAAACATGGCGTTTTTGTGCTATACTAAAGACAATATTGTATGGCAAAAGAAAAAGGGTATGGAGCAGCAGATATTCAGGTTCTAGAAGGGCTTGAGCCAGTACGTAAGCGTCCTGGAATGTACATTGGGTCTACTGGTCCTGATGGACTTCATCACCTTATTTCTGAAATTTTCGACAACTCTCGCGACGAGGCGATGAATGGCCACGCAAACCACATTGAGGTCGCGCTTTTGCCGGGCAATCGTGTGCGTGTAGTAGACAATGGCCGTGGTATTCCTGTTGATGTACACCCAAAGACAAAAGTCTCAGCACTTGAGACAATCATGACCACGCTCCATGCCGGTGGAAAGTTTGGGGGCGAGGGCTACAATGTCTCAGGAGGGCTCCACGGTGTAGGCGCGTCTGTGGTAAACGCACTTTCCATTTACTGTAAAGTGGAAGTGCATCGAGAAGGAGGGCTCTATGTGCAGGAGTATTCGCAAGGGAAACGTAAAGCTGCAGTGAAAAAAATTGGTAGCTCCAAACTACGAGGTACCATCGTCACCTTTGAGCCAGATATAGAAATTTTTAAGGAAATTTCTTTTGACTGGAACAGAATTATTAATCATCATCGACAACAGGCGTATTTGGTAAAAAAGCTTCGAGTCACTGTCATTGACGCACGAGAGTATGAGCATAAGCTTGACCTCGAAGATGTCTACTACCTCTCAGATTTGCATCTCGAAGTGCCTTCGATGACTTTTTACTTTGAAGGTGGGCTTAAGTCGCTCGTACGTTTTCATAATGAGCTTTCAAAGCCAATTCATAAAAACATTTTTTATGTTGAAAAAGAAGTTGATGGTGTTGGAGTAGAGATCGCACTTCAATACGTTGATGATCTTTCTACAAAAATAATTCCATTTGCCAACAATATTCCTAACCCTGAGGGTGGAACGCATGTGACCGGTTTTAAGACAGCGCTCACGCGTCTTATCAATGCATACGGAAGAAAAAATAATATCATCAAAGAAAAGGAAGAGAATCTGACAGGCGACGACGTGCTTGAAGGCCTTACGGCTGTGGTGTCTGTAAAGCTGCGCGAAATTCAATTTGAAGGGCAAACAAAAGCAAAGCTTGGCTCTGTAGAAGCGCAAGGGGCAGTGAATGCTGTCTTTGGTGAGGCGTTTGAACTGTTCCAAGAAGAGAACCCCGATGATGCAAAAGAAATTGTAAACAAAGCCATTCTTGCGCTTCGTGCTCGCAAAGCCGCAAAAGCTGCAAAAGACGCGGTGCTTCGAAAAGGCCCACTTGAAGGCTTCGCACTTTCCGGCAAACTCGCTGACTGCCAGACAAAAGATGTTACCGAATCAGAGCTTTTCATTGTAGAGGGAGACTCTGCTGGTGGTAGTGCAAAAATGGGCCGCGATAGACGCACACAGGCGATCCTTCCGCTCAAGGGAAAGATTTTGAATATCGAGCGAGCGCGACTTGATAAGATGCTTGCTTCGGAGCAGATCAAAAACATTGTGGTTGCGATTGGCACGGCGATTGGAGACACATTTGATATTACAAAAATTCGCTATCACAAAATTATTATTGCAACAGATGCCGACGTGGACGGTGCGCATATTCGAACACTCATTCTCACGCTTTTCTATAGATATTTCAGGCCAGTTATTGAGTATGGCTATTTATATATCGCGCAACCACCGCTCTATAAGCTCAAACACGGTAAAGAAGTTTTTTATACATACTCAGACCAAGAAAGAGATGCTTTATTGAAAAAACTCGGATACACATCTGCTGATATCGAAATACATGAAAGTGAATCTGAAACTGATGAAAGTGAAGAAAATACAATAGAGATAAAGTCACGAAAACCAAATTTGCAGCGCTACAAAGGTTTGGGAGAAATGAATCCAGAAGAACTCGGTGAGACGACAATGGATCCAAAGAAGCGCACATTAAAGCAAGTGACCATCACAGATGCACTCGACGCAGACAAAGCGTTTGATGTGCTCATGGGCAACGATGTACCATCACGAAAGTCATTCATCCAAACTCACGCAAAAGAAGCCAACCTTGACGTATAAGTGTATAAATGCCATAGTTACATCCTACCAGAAACGAGGAGTGTGGCATGGATCAAAAAACTTTAGTTCTGTCCGGTGAGGTTTCAGGGAAGATGTATCAAAGTGTTGTCAGCTTTTTGAATCGGACAAAAGGGGATTTCAAAATTCAAATTGCTTCTGCAGGCGGCTCTACGGACGTAGCTTTTGCGATTTACGATCGACTCAAGTTACATAGAGGTAAGATCGAGTGCACTGTGTTTCAAGCGTCCTCTGCAGCCGTGATCATTGTCCAGGCGTGCGCGCATCGTGTTGCCTTCACGCACTCGCTGATGCATTTGCATTATGGGACGGTAGGTCTTTCATTATCGGAAGATCGCCTTGTGAGTCCTACTCAAGTGGAAAGGATTCTTCTTGAGGTCAAAGGAGGTATGCAGGCATACGATCGAATCATCATCGAGCGAGGCTTCAGGGGAAGTTCGGAAGATCTGAACAGGTTGTATACTGCCGAATCAAGTCTTAGGGGAGAAGAACTACTCAGGTTTGGTTTGGTAGATGAGGTAATAGACACTGTATCGATGGGCAAGTGACCTTTCTCTCAGATATACTCTCATCAGATATCAAAGCGCGGAACCAGGGGGTCCGCGCTTTTAATTTTTTTGATAATGTAAATTTACAAAGCTCTTTCTTTTATTTCTTTCAAAATATTTTCAGTAAAGTCTTTGAGAGAAATATTTTCAATCTTAGTTCCGTCACGTTTTTCTATGGTGAGTATACTGCTTTCGACTTCTTTGTCGCCGAGCACAATTACATACGGAACTTTGTTTGTTTTTGCATTTCGTATACGTTTACCGAGAGAGTCGTTTGAGTCGTCGAGCTCTACTCGAACACCAACGTCTTTCAGCGAGGTATATACGTTGTCCGCACATTCTTTTTGTCGCTCACCGATAGGAACAATGTGTACCTGTACGGGAGAAAGCCATGTTGGAAAGTTTCCTGCACAGTGCTCTATGTATACAGAGAGAAAACGTTCAAGCGATCCTGCGATGGCGCAATGAATCATGACAGGCATTTCGCGTGTGCCAGTTTCGCTTACGTATTCAAGTTCAAGATTTGTGGGCTGTACAAAGTCCACTTGGATTGTCCCAACTTGGTGTTGCCGTCCGAGGGCGTCTTTTGCAAGAAAATCTATCTTTGGTCCATAAAATGCCGCTTCGCCAAGGCCGTCCACCCACGTACCAGAAGCTCGCTTTTCTAAAAGTTTTCGTATCGCACCTTCTGCCTTTTCCCACAGTGCATCTGCCCCCTTGAACTTTTTGTCATCATCACGACGAGAAAACCGAGGAGTTAAATGAGTGAACCCAAATGTTTTATAAAATGTTTCTATGAGATTCCAAATGTTATTTATTTCTTCTTCTAATTGTGATTCACGGCAAAACACGTGTGCATCGTCTTGGGTGATTGAAAGCACGCGAGAAAGTCCAGACACTTCGCCCGATTGTTCGTCACGGTATACCATGGTCGTTTCGCTGTAACGAATAGGGAGCTCTTTGTAACTGCGAAGTTCACTTGCGTATATTTGCGCATGATGTGGGCAATTCATTGGTTTTACACATAGCTCATGACCGTCGCGGGTGTGAACCTTGAAAAGATCTTCACCGTATTTTTCGTAGTGCTGACTTTTTTTGTATAAATCTGGCTTGGTGAAGTGGGGAATAGTCACTTGTCCGTAGTTATATTGGGCTCGAAGCTCTTGCACAAATGCATTGACCGCGTTACGGATGAATGTACCTTTCGGAGTCCAGAGGGGCAGCCCTGGTCCAACGAGGTCAGAAAAAATGAAAAGCCCCAGCTCTTTCCCGAGTTTTCTGTGATCTCGCTTTTTTGCTTCTTCTTGTTGGGTGAGGTATGCATCAAGCTCAGCTTTTGTTTCAAATGCGAGTCCGTAGATGCGCGTGAGCATTGTGTTTTTTTCATTGCCACGCCAATATGCACCAGCAATTTTTTCGAGTTTAAAACTTTCTGGGTCAATATCTTTTAAGTCGTTTACATGCCCACCTCGACACAGGTCGGTAAACCAGTCGGTGGTGTAGAGAGTAATAGCTTCACCTTTGTCTGCGATTTCATTCACGAGTTCTGTTTTGTATGGATTGTTTGCAAAGTGGACAAGTGCTTCATCTCTTGAGACTTCTTTGTGAGAAAATGATGCGCCTTTACGGACAATTTTCTGCATTGCTTTTGTGAGCTCTTTCAAATCGTCCTCGGTTGGTTTTTGGGCTCCAAAATCTATGTCGTAGTAAAAACCAGTATCAATTGCAGGGCCGAGGGTCAATTTTGCCTCCGGATACTTTTCTAAAACCGCCATAGCAAGTACGTGAGCAAGTGAATGGCGTTTGTGCATTAACTCATTATGTTCCATGGGTATATACTAGCATACAGCTTTACACGACAACGTTGTAGAATGTGAAGACTTGATTTTTTGCTTAATTCGGGTAAAAGTAGATAGGTACCGGTGAGAGTAGCCGATTTTCTATCATATTGTGGTGCATGCAGCCGCGTACGCCTGAATTATGAATAATCTTTACGATCAAAAATCTAAAAACATCAGGAAGACATGGTTTTTAATGACCTTGTTTTTCTTGGCGACTATCGCAGTCGGCGCGGTACTCGGTGCGTTTTTCCAAGCGCCCGTGATTGCATATGCGTTTGGTATATTTGGTATTGTCTCTAATGTTGTTGCGTACTTTTTTTCAGACAGAATTGCATTAGCCCAAGCACACGCAAAACCTGCTGAAAAAAATGATTACCCTGAACTTCATGCCATGCTCGATACACTTGCCAAGCGTGCAGAGATACCAACTCCGAAGCTCTACATCATCGACGACCCAATGCCAAACGCTTTTGCAACAGGAAGAAATCCACAGAATGCAGCCGTTGCTGTGACAACGGGGATCATCCCACTTCTTAACAAGTCAGAGCTCGAAGGGGTAATTGCACACGAGCTCGCACACATTGCAAATAGAGACACGCTCATTATGACGGTAGTTACTGTACTTGCTGGTGTGCTTAGTATGTCAGCAAATGCGTTTGCGTTTGGTGCAGGCGGTAACGGAGAAAATAGAAGTCCGCTTGTATTCATTCTTGCAATTGCGGCAAGCATCATTATTCCATTTGCGGCGATGATAGTGCAGCTTTCTATTTCACGAAAACGTGAATTCCTTGCTGATGCATCCGGCGCACTGCTTACTCGCTATCCGCAAGGACTCGCATCAGCACTTCAGAAAATTTCTCAGTTTTCTCAGCCAATGCGACATGCGAGCGAGTCGACTGCACACTTGTATATCTCAAATCCGATGGGGCATGCCTTTTCAGCAGACGGTAAAGAAGAGGTTGGTTTCGTAACAAAGCTCTTCATGACACATCCGCCTATGAGAGAGCGTGTGAATGCGCTTCTTGGACGAACTGAATAATTCTGGGATACTTACTATATATATGAAAATACAAACAAATAAAGGCTTTGTGAAATGGGTAGTTGCTATAGCGGTTGTACTCGCGCTTGGTGCATGGCTTGTAAGTAGCTACAACTCATTCGTTGCGCTCAATCAAAAAGTTGATACACAGTGGGCACAAGTTGAAAATCAATTTCAACGTCGTTTTGATTTAGTGCCGAATCTGGTAAACACAGTGAAGGGTGTGGCACAGCAAGAACAAGAAGTCTTTATTGCTATTGCTGAAGCCCGAACTCGCTATGCGGGCGCTGCGACCACTGACGATAAAGTAGTTGCTGCAAATGAGTATCAGTCTGCCCTTGCACGGCTCTTGGTGGTAGTAGAAAACTATCCTCAATTAAGGTCTTCCGAGTCATTCAATAGTTTGATGGCAGCTCTTGAGGGAACAGAAAACAGAATCGCTGTTGAGCGAGGACGATTCAACGAAGTTGTTGGTGAATACAACATTGCAACCACACGTATTCCAGGTGTATTGCTTGCAAACCTATTTGGGTTCGATAAGAAAGAACTCTTTAATGCAGCGGAACAAGCGAG
>JALHNF010000035.1 GCA_022843645.1 Minisyncoccota bacterium
TCATTCTACCACTTTCTACGTTGCGGAGGATGTGAGATTCGAACTCACGGACAGTTTTACCCGTCGGCGGTTTAGTAAACCGCTGATTTAAACCACTCATCCAATCCTCCTGACTTCCCCATTATACGGATTTTTCTGATTATTTCTACCTTTTTAAGGTCAGCTTTTTTGATGTCTTTTTTGCCGTTTTCTTACTTGTTTTCTGAAGAGCAAGCTCATACGCGTCCTCTGCCAATTGTCTGAAAAGATGGTTATTCTCTTGGACTTCTTCCGGAACAAAGTAGTACAACATCTCGTACGGCTTCCCTTCTTTGGTGTATACAAACGGCCTGCTTCCTAGCCCAGCATACTTCTCTTTTTGTTCGTTACTTATTTTAAAGTATAGCTCTCCGTCTGCAATAAGCGCAAACATTACCCCACTTCTATATATTCCATATCCTCCAAACATTGCGCGAGCCGAAACATCCGAGAGATACGCAAATAAGTCTTCAACTACATACTGCGCAAAACCTGCATCTTTTTTCATACACTACCTATTCAACCACGTAATAGAAATCTGTAAGACAGTGGCAATAGAAACCCAAATTAAATATGGAATCTGTAGTACAAAAATTAATTTTGAGTACGGAAAAACAAGAACCATGCCTACAATAATGGTACCCAAGACAACTAAAATATCTAGAGTGGCAAGTGGTAAATTTTGAAGCCAAAACTGAATAGGGCTAAAAAGCAAATTCGCAATGAGATTGGCAAGAAAAACCCAAAAGATGGGAGCTGGGATCTGTCCTTTAAAAAACTTAAACGAGATCCAAATAAAACAGAAGGCAATAATAGGATACAGAATAGACCAGATAAGCCCTATCGTCTCGCCAGAAGGCGTCCAGGCAGGCTTTACGAGGTCAAAGTACCATTGTGTAGGCATGGCTTTATTGTATCACTTTTAAGAGATATACTGGATTCATGAAGGTTATCTACCTGAACACTTGGGCTGCCAGAAAACTTGAAAACTATATTCACTTTCTCGAAAAACACAAAATAAATACTGATATTTTCTGCTTTCAAGAGGTGTGTGACATGAATGAGGAAAAATATAGTCCGACAGGTGGAGCGCTACACCAACGAACAATCACAAAAGATGTTCTCTCCGAGTTCGCCGATTTTTATGCCGTACGACAATATGACTGGAATGATCCAGAGGATTTTGGCGGATATCTACCTTGGGGTAATGATATCTTTGTTCACAAAAATACTCCCGTTTTTGAATATCGAGAAAAATTTGTTATCGGGTATCAAAACTCTGCATCAAACCTAGAAACGGTCTATAAAGTGGGCGGTCTTCCTGTTGTACTTCAAGCAGTTAAAATAACCTACAACAACAAAAAGCTCTGGGTATTAAACATCCACGGTTACCACGCAGGTGCCGGCATCGGTAAACACGATACGCCAGAAAGAGTCACCCAGTCGCGAGAAATTATTGAGTACATAGAAAGTCTTGAGGGGGAAATCATTCTTGGTGGCGACTTCAACCTGGCCCCAGATACAGAGTCTGTAGGAATACTTGAAGATTTTGGGTTACGAAACTTAATCAAAGAATACAACATCCAAAGTACCCGCACCTCTCTTTACCCTGAAGAAAAGCGTAAAAAATGGCCACATGCAAACTATGTGTTTGTAAGTAAAGGTATACATGTGCAATCATTCAAGGTTGACACCGACTCTCTTGCCTCTGACCACGCGCCAATGTTTTTGGAAATTGAGTAACGTACAGCAATTTGTTCTTGCTTTCAAAGCACAGTACAATTACTATATAGTTTTATTACACCTTATGACAAATCAAGAAACAATGGATGCGCTTTTGAAAGCGCTCAGCACTATGCAAGACGGCGAGGCATTTTATAAAATGTACTATAGTGAAGATGCAAAAAGTATCGAGTCCCCTTCTGAAACCATGCCTCAAGTCTACGAAGGTCTTGATGCGATACTTGCAAAGTCAAAGGGTTGGTATGACACGTTTGAGGTTACTCATTTTGAGATTCTCCATCGTTCGGTTCTTTCTCTTGATCAAATGATAGTGACCGCGCAAATGTCAATGAAAAACAAATTCACTGGCGAAGAAATAAACAATACGAAAGAGTATCTCTTGTATACATTCAAAGATGGGAAAATAATCGAAGAAAAGTTTTTTAATATCGTCTAGGTTTTTCGAGAGAACTTTCAGTATAAACAAAAAGTCCCCCGAAGGGGCTTTTTGTTTCTGCGGAAGTGGAGAGATTCGAACTCTCGATCAGGTTACCCCGATGCCGCTTTTCGAGAGCGGTGGTTTCAACCACTCACCCACACTTCCAGTACCTAAATACCCTCTATTTATATCAGTTTTATTGATTTTTTCCAAAAATGTAGTATATTAGTCTTTATTCGGCCCTATCGTCTAGTGGTCAGGACAGCGGGTTTTCAATCCGTTAACCGGAGTTCGACTCTCCGTAGGGTCACACATACAAAAAAGAGCTTTGAATAGCTCTTTTTTGTATGTGTGACCCTAAGCAAGCAAACTGCTTTGCTTGCGTCGGGGAGTCGAAAAGCTTTTCCATGTTTTTCCCTGCTTTAAGTAGAGATAAAACGGGAAAAGGTGTACTGCGACTGTAAGTCGAGACTCTCTGTTGTAAGGATTGGAGTATTTATTATCTGAGAAACATCCTCAACGCAAAACCCACAAAAATGATACTATTGTAATGTAAATACACCATGCACGACAAAGAAATTGAGATACAAGTCAGAATTGAGAATGGTGAGAAACTAAAAAAGTTTTTATACGAGAAAGCTCTTTTTGTCTCTGAAAATCAACAAGTGGATGATTATTATATTCCTGCTCATAGAAATTTCCTAGATACTAAACCCATACAAGAGTGGTTTAGGGTAAGAGAAGAGAGGAGCCAATTCAGCGTGAACTATAAAAAATGGCATTACGAAAATGGGGTGGGCAGCTACGCCGACGAGTACGAAACACGAATTGAGAGTAAAGAGAGCTTTCAAAAAATATTAAGTTCATTGGATTATCAGAAGATAGTGACGGTAGATAAGACTAGAAAGAAGTACACCTTCAACGATTATGAAATTGCCTTGGATAGAGTTTCAAACCTTGGAGACTTTGTGGAAATTGAGTATAAAGGTAATTCTATTGAAGAACCGAAGAAAATAACAGATGAAATGTTTGCTTTCCTCAAAACTTTTGACTGCGGAAAGATCGAGAATACAAACGGAGGATATCCCATGATGCTCCTTTTCCCCAACGCAAACACTTTTATTGAAGTCTGACGTTATATAAACTCATTCCTAAAGCAGAGGGACTACGCTACAGACTTAGCTATAGCGTTAGTCTCCCCTTCTTACACCCATCAAAAAACGCTACAATACGCTCATGAAATACATTGAATCCCTTGTCGACAGGCTCACCATGTACCAAACCGTCATATACAGCCTCCTTGCCATCATGGTGTACATGTTTTTGCTTTCTTTTTTGGGAAATGAGTACCTAGGATTTCGACCCATAGAACTACTTGTTTCTCTTTGCATTATTCTCATTGTGGGGCTTGCAACGCATACCATTTGCGTAAAGGCCCTCAAAGCACCGAACAACTTTCAATCATCTCTCATTTCTCTCCTCATCTTATTCCTCATTGTCGCGCCATCAACAAAAATTGAGAATCTATATTTCATCGCCACAACCGCAGTACTCACGATTGTTCTCAAGTACCTTCTCATGGCTCGCGGAAGGCACATATTCAACCCTGTTGCAATTGCAATTTTCCTTATCGCCTTTCTTGGGTACTTTGGCGCAGAATGGTGGATCGGTACTCGATATGCTGCGCCTATTGTTTTACTTGCCGGACTCTTTGTTGCTATCAAGCTTCGCAAAATGCAGCTTCTTTTATTTTTTGTTCTGCTCAGCACATTCTTGACCACACTCTACATAGTTTTGTTTGGGAATACTCCTCTCTCTCGAGAAGCGATCGCGTATGAAATATTTGATAACGTGTATCGACACCTTTTTTCCTACCCGACACTTTTCTTTGCGTTCTTTATGCTCACCGAGCCAAATGGCTTCCCTGGCACAAAGAAAGAGCAATATGTATATACAACTATCATCGCGCTTTTCTTCTCTGTGCCATTTAACATTGCAGGATTGATACACAGCACACCAGAGCTCGCGCTTCTCATCGGCAACATGTACGCCACAATCCGCGACCGCAAAGCGCGTTTTACGCTTTCATTTCAAGACAAAAAAAGTGTTGCGAAAGACATTGTTGAGTATACATTTAGAAGCACTCAACCCATTGTCTTTACAGAGGGCCAGTATATGGAGTGGACGCTTCCCTATGAATACCCTGATGAGCGAGGAATCAAACGTGTCTTTACTATTTCAAGTTGCACCGAAAAAGACCGAAGCACACATACTATTTCGTTTGCCATCAAACACCTTGCGCAACAAAGTTCATTCAAAAACAGCTTGGAACATATGAAAGTTGGTGACACTATGTATGCCGGCTATTTAGGAGGTGACTTTGTGCTGCCGCAAGAGACACCTGCATCTATTGTATTTTTGGCTGGCGGCATTGGCATTACGCCATTTGTGAGCATGCTACGCAAAAAGATCCAAGACAAGAAACATATTCCGTATACACTCATCTATTGTTGCAATACAAAAGAAGATGTTGCATTTCGTGATGTACTAGAAAACGCACAGGCACTCGGGCTTCGGCTTATATACGTTTTCTCAAGAGAAGACAGTGCCGCTCTCGCGCGAGACAGTCACGAGTATGCTGGCTACCTACACAAAGACATTCTCCTTTCGTACATCAAGGAGCCAGAGCAATCTCACCTGTTCTATGTCTCAGGCCCTTCTTTGTTTGTAGATCATACAAAAAAAGTTTTACAGGAAAGCGCTGTTCCTGAAAAAGCCATTGTTACCGACTACTTCACTGGCCTTGCGTAACGCCTTACATCAATGAAAAAACATTCGTTTAGCACCATAGGAACAGAGTTTTCCGTAACCATCTGGGATGAGGTGCCAGACATATATTTCGCAAATCTAATTGAGCATATTGAAAAGACATGTGAATCATTTGATGCTGCATATTCACGATTCAAACAAGACTCTCTTGTAAGTAAGCTTGCACAAAGAGAAGGAACTATACATATTGACGAAAAGTATCGCGACTTGATTCCAATGCTCCGTATATATGAAAAGCTTTACAAACTAAGCGACGGGCAGATAAATCCACTCGTTGGCAACACACTCGCCGACTACGGCTACGACAGTGCGTATTCTCTACAAAAAAAAGATGTGGTGCGCGATACAGACCTACTTTCAAGCATACTTACCATCCTGGATGATTCCACAATACACCTTGCAAAACCTGCACTTTTTGATCTTGGTGCATTAGGAAAGGGTTACCTCATAGACGTATTGTACGAAATACTTTTTGATCATAAAATGACACGGTTTTTAATAGATGGCTCTGGCGACATACGTTATTACAGTTCGAAAAAGGTCCCTATCACGTGTGGTCTTGAACACCCTGCAAATGAAGGTGAACTTTTTGGCACCATAGACATCACACACGGCGCACTATGTGCTTCAGCGCTCAAAAGACGTTCGTGGAGCGAGTATCACCATTATTACAATCCAATAACAAAAGAGTTCCCAACCTTTATACAAGGCACATTTGTGACGTCAGAAAAAGCCGTGCATGCAGACGCACTCGCTTCAGCACTCTTTTTTGTAGAGCCAGAAAAACTCATGCCTCTTGATGTTCCTTTTGCATACATTATCGTCAATCAAGATATGAAAATAAAAAAGTCTGCAGATTGTACTGCACACTTTTTTGACGCCATATAGGAAGCCTCTGTTTTTAGAATCCTGTTTCTAGATTCTCGCTTCACTTTTTATCTTTGCGAGCGCATCCATGAACCCTTTTCCAGTAAGCGACGCACCATTAACTACCGTCACCACCACACCGTCAACACTCTTTCCTACAACAGCAGCTTCAAAACCTGACGCAAACTTTCTTTGATTATTAATACTCGCAGGGTTTGTAGCCTCGCCTTTAAATGTTGCAGCTACAATTACATCGTCTTTAAGCGTAAGCGAAATAGTCACTTCTTCAGATCCAGCAGGTGATGTATAGAAACCTTTTTTGGTATACGTGCCATCTTTATATCTTGTCGTCGGTGATGTAACGGCAGGCACTTGCGTTGGTTGCGACGGAATGCCTTGACTTACAGGTAACGGTGTCTCTTCGATAATTTGCGTGTTTGAGCTACTTTCTATTTGTACCGTCTCAGCATTCCTACCGAAGTAGAGATACCCCACTAAAGCCATCACTATAACCGTAAGTCCAATAATGATAAATTGCATACTGTATTTTATGTGTATAGTATACACCACGTTCCTCTGCCAATGCTAGAATATATGTACACAAAATATATATGATTGAAGCAAACTTTCTCGCTATTATAGTCGTCGTAATATTACAAACAATTATCGGCATGATGTGGTATGGGCCGATCCTTTTTGGAAATATCTGGATGAAAATCCATGGTTTTAACAATCAGACAAAAGAAGTCAAAGAGAAGATAGAGAAAAGCATGAAGTGGTACTACATGTTTCAGCTTATTCTCTCCTTCATCATGGCGTACATTTTGTACTTCAACGTAAAAGCATGGCCTGTAGCAAATGGTCTTGGCTCAGCATTTTCGCTCTGGCTTGGATTTGCCATTCCTGTACTTGGTAGCGAAATTATCTGGGGCTCACATTCAGACAGTGACAAGTGGAAAAAGTTTCTCATCTCTGGAGGCTATTACCTCGTGACTATGCTTCTTGCAGGATACATTTTCTTTGTCTGGTAAGGCATTTTGCATCTCCTTCCGCAGTTCTCATTACCGAGATATGCCTGAAATAATTCAATTTCAGGTTTTATTGTATACTGAAACCCATAGAGGGCGTGTAGCTCAGCTGGTTAGAGTGCTACATTGACATTGTAGAGGTCGGCGGTTCGAGTCCGCCCATGCCCACCACACTCCGCTTTCCCCTTCTCCGCAAGCGCTCGGAATCCATTCCGCCATTGCAGCATCATGCTTTTTTGAGAAAGCACGCTGTTCGACGTTGTGGCTTCAACCAATAGACG
>JALHNF010000036.1 GCA_022843645.1 Minisyncoccota bacterium
CTTTATTTATAGTATTCTAGGCGGACTGTCGAAAAATATTTATGCCAACAATTAACCAGCTCACAAAGCGACCGAGACACAAAACCGCGCGCAGATCGCGTTCAGTCGCCTTGAGTAAGGGGTTTAATCACCTGAAGAATAAGCCGGTATACTACCCATCACCTTTCAAAAGTGGTGTATGTACCAAGGTGACAACCACTACTCCAAAAAAACCAAACTCTGCTGTTCGAAAAATCGCCCGTGTGCGACTTAAAAATGGAATGGAAGTAACCGCCTATATCCCAGGTATTGGGCACAAACTCCAAGAACACTCAGTTGTAGTGATTCGAGGTGGTCGTGTAAAGGACTTAGCCGGTGTGCGTTATCACATTGTTCGAGGACGTCTTGATGCGACTCCAGTGGAAAACAGAAAACAAGGTCGTTCATTATATGGTGCTAAGAAGCCAAAGAAAGGGGCTCCAGCTAAGAAATAACTACTATGCGAAGAAAAGTAACCAATAGAAACGTTGTTGTTCCTGAGCCAGTGTACAACTCATATGAAGTTGCAAAGCTCATCAATTACATGATGGAGCGAGGCAAGAAAAACGCAGCACGAAAAATCGTGTACGGCGCATTCGACTTCATAAAAGAAACAGAAAACACTGATCCAATGGCAGTTTTCACTGAAGCGATCAAGAATACGTCACCGCTTATGGAAGTGCGCTCACGACGAGTTGGTGGTGCAAACTACCAAGTCCCTCGAGAAGTGCGCCCAGAGCGACGGCTGATGCTTTCTATGCGATGGTTGAAAGAAGCCGCTGCATCAAAGAAGGGTGAAGCTATGCACAAGAAGCTTGCAAAAGAGCTTATTGCGGCAAGTAAAAACGAAGGAGCAGCGGTCAAAAAACGAGAAGATACACACAAAATGGCAGAGGCCAACAAAGCATTTGCGCACTTTGCGTGGTAGGAGTATCTACATACAAAAACAAAAGACCCACATAAGTGGGTCTTTTGTTTTTGTATTCTACACTCGTTCAACGTATTCGCCTGTCTCAGTGTTTACTCGAATAGTTTCTCCTGCTTCGATAAACAGCGGGGCGGCTATTTGCGCACCTGTTTCAATTGTTACGAATTTGTTTCCACCTGAAGCGGTGTTGCCCTTGATGGCTGGTGGCGCCTCTGTCACTTTGAAGTCCATTTTTACAGGAAGCGCTACACCAATGATGGTCTCTTCGTCATTATATTCAAATACGTTTACATCAACCTCGGTGTTCTCTTTCAAGAATTTCACACTCTCTCCAATAACATCTGCTGCGATTTCAAATCGATTGCTTGGATTCTTTGGGTCACAAAACCAGAGAGCTCCTTTTCGAGCGTCTTTATATAGAAACTTTGCATTCCGCTTGTTGATCTCTGCTTCCTCTACTTTTTCTGCCGCATGAAATGAAACGGGAATCACTCGGCCAGTAAGTAAATTGCGTAACTTTGTCTGGTTTTGAGGCTTACGCTGTTGCGTTCGAGCTACGTGAGAGTCTACTACTTCGTACGGTTCCTCATTATAAATGATGTATTTTCGCGGGCGAATGTCGCTATATTCAAGTAATGCCATAGTGCAGACAGTATATATAATAAAGCGAATTTAGAAAACCCCTCGTTTTGAAGGGGTTTTCTTTGCAATTTGTTCGGCTATTCAGGACTTCCATCATCTTCACTTGAAGAAGTAGAAAGGGGAATAGGCTCTTCTTCAAACTTCTTTCTGATTTCTTTGAGAAGTGTTTCCGCAACTTTCTTATTTTCTCGCAAGAAAACACGAGTTGCATCGTATCCACGACCAAGCTTTGTATCACCATAAGAGTAGGACACGCCGCTTTTTGAAAGAAGTCCAAACTTTTCACCAAGCGCAATGAGCTCTCCTTCTTGTGAGATGCCTTCATTGTACATGATGTCGAACTCAGTTGTGCGGAATGGTGCTGCGACTTTGTTTTTTACTACTTTCACTTTTGTGCGCGCGCCAACGACCTCATCTCCTTTTTTGATTTGAGCCGTTTTTCGGATATCAATACGCACCGATGTATAAAATTTCAACGCTTTTCCGCCCGGAGTTGTTTCTGGATTACCAAACATCACGCCAATCTGCATACGGATTTGGTTGATAAAAATAACCACAGTCTTACTCTTTGCTGTGATGGCGGTGAGCTTGCGAAGCGCTTGTGACATGAGGCGAGCCTGTTTTCCTACATGCTGTGCACCCATATCTCCTTCAATTTCATCTCGCGGAGTAAGTGCGGCAACGGAGTCAACCACAAGAACATCAATTTTTCCAGAACGCACAAGAGACTCGGTGATTTCAAGCGCCTGCTCGCCATTGTCGGGCTGAGAAATCAGGAGTTCATTTATGTTTACTCCGAGCTTCTTTGCATACTCTGGGTCCATTGCGTGCTCAGCATCAATAAATGCGCAGATGCCACCAAGCTTCTGAGCTTCGGCAATCACGTGAAGAGTAAGAGTCGTCTTTCCTGAAGACTCTGGACCAAAGATTTCAATGATTCTTCCGCGTGGAAAGCCTCCAACGCCAAGCGCATAATCAAGTCCAACTGATCCAGAGGGAATAACTCCAATATCAACTTTCGGAGTGTCTCCAAGCTTCATGATGGAACCTTCTCCAAACTTTGTTTGTATCTCTCGTAAAGTACTTTCAAGTCCTGTCATCGACTCTTTTTTTGGTTTTACCTCTTTTTTCTTCATATATTATTCGACAGCAAGTCGTATGGTGTATGTTTTTCTTTTGTTAAATCTATCCTGTGCCTCTACTTCTATTATAGTATACGGGGAGAATACCGCCACTTCTGTTCTGAAATCTCCTTCTGTGTTCCGGGTGATTTGCCGTCCTTGCACAAAAAGAGCCTCAGCGCGCTTCGTGGTACCTTCTAGTTGTATTATTCCTTGGGGCACCACCATACCGTCGTGAATTGTTGAAAATATGACTCGAGGAGGGAAGAGGAGTCCGCGGAAGGCAAATATTCCAAAGACAAAAACTCCGATGATAAAAAGGGTAAGAAACAGTGTTTTAACTCGAGAGCGGGTACTTGCCATGACTTTCTATTCTTTATGTTCATCTGGAGTGTCATCGCTTGATACTCCAAAGCCGACAGAATTGTCTCGCTCTAATATTGCACGTGGTTTTGAGCCGTCTTGTGGACCTACGACACCTTTTTGTTCAAGGATATCAATGAGACGTGCAGCTCTTGAGTATCCAATTTTGAGTCTTCTTTGTAGGTATGAGGTCGAGGCTTTTCCAGAGGACACAACAATCTCTCGAGCCTCTTCGTATAGCTCATCATCTTCATTTGTTTCATCATTTCCAAAATCACCACTTGAAGTGTTTCCCGACCCGAGAGGTGCTCCGTCTGAAATAAGAATCTCATCAGGCACCATCTCTCGATATGTTTGTTTTAAGTGTTGCACAACGCGTTTAATTTCGTCTGTTGAGATAAACGCTGACTGTACTCGCTCCACCTTTGCGCTATCAGCAGAAGAAAAGAGCATGTCTCCTGCTCCAAGGAGTTTTTCCGCGCCCGCACTATCAATGATGGTGCGAGAGTCTATTTGTGACGCCACCTTAAGGGCAATGCGTGAAGGCACGTTTGCTTTGATAAGACCGGTAATTACTTTCACTTCAGGTCTTTGTGTTGAGAGAATAAGGTGAATACCTACCGCACGGCTTTTTTGAGCAAGGCGCACAATCGCTGCCTCAAGCTCTTTAGGGTATGTCATCATAATATCTGCAAGCTCGTCTATCACAATCACAATGTATGGCATCTTACTTGGCGCTTCGCTTTCAGGAATTTTGCCTTTCGTCACTTTTTCCATTTCAGGTATGTATATTTTTTGATGATATGCCTTGATATCCTGCTCGTGGAATTTCTCAAGCAGGTCGTATCTTCGTTCCATTTCCTGTACTGCCCAGTTGAGTGTTTGAATGGTTTTCTTCGCACTTGTGATGACCGGTGTGTACAAGTGTGGAATATTGTTATAGAAAGTAAGCTCAACCTTTTTTGGGTCTACCATGATGAGCTTCATGTCATACGGTGAGTTTTTGAAGAGGAGTGACTGAATAATCGCATGCATGGTCACCGACTTCCCAGACCCTGTCGTTCCTGCAATGAGGAGGTGGGGCATCTTAGCGAGGTTTGCAAAGAGCGGTTTGCCCGAGATGCCTTTCCCAAGTGCTACGATAAGTGGGTGTGGACTTTTTTGAAACTCGTCATGAGAAAGGAGTGATCCAAGGCCAACAAGTGATTTGCTCTCATTTGGAATTTCGATACCAACAAGCGACTTTCCAGGGATAGGGGCTTCGACACGAATGCTTTCAACTGCAAGGTCGAGTGCAAGCTCGTTTTGAAGTCCTACAATACGAGAGAGCTTGACCCCTTGTGCGGGCTTGAGCGCGTACCGTGTTACGGACGGCCCGATTGATATTTCGTCCATCTCAACTGTTATTCCGAAGTTTTGAAGCGTCCGCTTTATCATGGCGGCATTCTGACGGATATCCCCAGTAGCAGCTTTCCCTTTGTCTTTATCTAAAAGACTAAGTGGTGGTGGGGTAAATTCTGTGATAGGCACAAACTTTCTGTTTTCAACAGTCGGCACTTCGGCTTTCTGGGTAAACACGGTTTTTGTCCTTGACTCAACGGGCGCTGTATCTGTCGAGGTATCGGTGTCTTTTTTGAGGAGAGTCTCTCTTAAAGACATGTCTTTTCTGCGATCATATTCATCGGGCTCGCGCTCCTCAGATTCTTCTGTTTCCTCAGACTCATCAGTAGGAGCTTTTTCAGCCACTTCTTTTTTTGTGATTACTGTGGTGTGGACAAAAGCATAGAGCCGGCGAATTTTTTCACCAGCAGATCGAGCGATAGACCCTATAAAAGTCTCTTTGAACAGGAAAATCGTTGATGCCAAGAAAACAAGTAAAAGAAGGGTTACTCCTGGAATCTGTCCGATAGAGTCTTGCACAAAGGACAGTACATATGTACCCCATAGACCACCTGTTTTTTCGGTGGCAAGCGGGAGTCCACTTGCAAGAACAAAAAGAGACACAAGAGAGGTGGTCCCGAAAAAATATGTAGAGAAAGATGTATCTGGTCTTTTTGATTTCCAGAAATAAAACGAGAGTCCAAAAAATATAAACGGCACAAGAAGCGCTCCTATGCCTATATGTGTACGGATAAGGGCAAGCGCTTCATTCCCTAGACGACCACCTTCCCCAAAAAGAGAGTACGTAAAGGTGACACCAAGTATAAAAAAGATCATTGAAGTCATCTTGAAAATTGTTTCTCGCTCGGGAATCGGCGGCATGATAAAGTCTCCGTCCTTTGTTTTTTTCTTTGATGATGCCATAGGTATCTTCTATTCTAACACTTTGTTGCTCTGCCGTGGACCTTGCGCATAACCCACTTCAAAAAGACAATACAAAAGACTTGACTAATGTAATACGGAGTCGTAATATCATGGTATTAAAGACGTATGAATAGCAGAGAAAATATGAAAGACATTTTGTTTCTGCAAACAAAAGACAGGGTTGAGAAAATCGTCGCTGCGATCTACCTGCTAACCGAACACATGGACAACGGTCATGGTCTCCGTAAGGAAATACGGTCGTCTGCAGACAATCTTTTGAGAGCCCTTATTTTCTTGTCCAAAGACGAAGTCGGGAAATACAAAGATGCCCTTCTTTCCATTTTGAACGTACTCCTTATACTGAAGGAAATAGGTAGCGAAAACGCATCTATAATAAAAGACCAATTGAACACAGTTTCATTCGAAGAGGGCGCCGTCCTGTCCCATGTATTTGTTTCAGACACGAGTACATTTGTCTCAGACGCAAAAGACACGAAACAGGAGTCCTTTTTGTCGGGGACAGTTGCCCTTAAGACAAAAATGGAGACACACAACAAGCTCTATCTTTCTAGTAAAGGACATACTATTCATGTGGATGACTCAAAAGGACACACTAAGGGTGACGATCTTGGATACAATAAAAAAGACGAAAAACGGGTTCGTCGTGACCGTATACTAAGTCTCTTGCTAAAAACAGATGTGAGGTCTATAAAAGATATTGCCCCACATTTCACGGACTGCAGTGAAAAAACAATACAAAGAGAATTGAATGATTTGGTTGATGAAAAGAAGATACTTAGGGTGGGGGACAGGCGCTGGAGTACATACAAATTGGCGTAGTCACAAAATAGCCCTAAAGACGTTAGTATGGTGCAAGGTAGAAAGTATGGGTATTTCGCGTTTTACACCTTTCCTTAGGTGTGAGATACTAGTATCCAAGCCCTTGCGGAGCTCTCTATAGGGTGTACTTGTGCATTTGTAGAGAGCTTTTTCAGAGCTTTTGTTCCTTCGTACTAACGAATCACGAACAAAAAAATACGATCATTGAAAACTGCATATCGATCCTTCCTAGTAAAATTATTAACCGTGTTTTTTTGTTCGTGCTTCGTTACTGAAGCCGGACCAAGGTTGATAAGAGATGTATCTGCGATTCGAAACCGCAAGATATATTCGCCTCGTCGCTCACCTCGCTCTGTACAGGTACTTATCTATAGTATGTGTACACAGCGAGGTGGGGGAAAGGCCCACCTTACAATTCGAATTCTAAACTTTTTACAAAGTAAACATAATTATGCGTACTTCTCTTAAAGTAGGTGTAGTTGCGGCATTTGCGTTTGTTGCTTCGGCAACAGCTCAGGCTGCGCTCCCTACAATGCAGTGCTCTTACTCATTTTCTTCGAACATGGGTCTTGGAGCACGAGGGGCATCAGTTATGGACCTCCAAAAGGTTCTTAACATGTACCCAGAAACACGTATTGCAGCATCAGGAGCTGGTTCTCCAGGAATGGAAACCATGACTTTTGGTTCTCTTACGCGAGCCGCGGTAGTAAAATTCCAAGGCTTGAGTGGCGTTCCTACAACTGGTTTTGTAGGCCCACTTACACGAGCTGAGCTTAATAAGCTTTGCTCAACTACTGGCACTGG
>JALHNF010000037.1 GCA_022843645.1 Minisyncoccota bacterium
CGCACGTCATCTGAACAATAGTTCTCAGATGCAATCAAAGTCACCGTTTTCTTTTGACGCACTTTTTCAGCATCAAGAATCTTTTTGAGCTCCTTGTCTTTCATGAGAAAACTATACCATGGAGAAACATGGAAATCACAGTCTGCATAACATGATCTTTTGTAAAGCATTATTAATAAACATTATAAGTACACACTGTCAACACTTTTCTTATACTAGGGATACGCTACACTTGAATTACTAATCTCTTAATTATGTTATATAAACCAACAAGCGAACGTGTCCCTGACAGTCAATATCAAGATTTACTACGTAAGATTCTTGTTGAGGGAAGAAGTTCCGGGGTCATTCAGGGTGAAGATGCGATTAGAATTGTTGGCTTACAGTTGAAGTATGACATGTCGAATGGATTCCCTCTTATTACAGAGCGAGACATGTCAGGACCTTTCTTTAAAGCAGCACTAGGAGAACACATCGCTTTCTTGAATGGGGCCCGCACACAGGTTGAGCTTGAAAAGTTTGGTTGCAAATTCTGGTCACGTTGGGTGACTAAAGAAAAGTGTGAAGTATTTGGTTTACCTGAGGGAGACCTTGGCCCTGGATCATATGGTGCTGCATGGGCATCATTCCCCACGGCTGAAGGTGAAGCTTTTAACCAGATCACACATCTCATGAAGCAGATAAAGGAAAAACCTTTTTTGCGTACACATATCCTAACACCGTGGATTCCTCAATATACGCTTCAACATAGTGAGCTTTCACGCAAAGTAGTCGTGGCTCCATGTCATGGTTGGGTACATGTAATTACCTACCCAGAACAAAAAGAATTCGCGATTCATCATTTTCAACGTAGTGGAGATATGCCAGTTGGAGTCCCCTTTAACATAATTCAATATGCTGCATTTGGTCTCATGCTTTCACATCTTATTGGATGGAAATTTGTAGAATATGTACATACATTTTCTGATGGACACATCTATGAAAGTCAAATTGAACATGTCAAGGAATTATTACAACGTGAAGCGCGGAGATTTCCGACCGTTCGACTCGATGAACAAGCGGTGGCAGGAATTACTGATATTCGGGACTTTCGTCCAGAGCACTTCATAATCGAAGATTATGTTCCACATCCCAAAATGCTTATCCCTACACCAGTTTAATTACATGGATGTATGCCTCAACAATTCGTAAATACGAACAACACCCAGCAACGACCGGATGGAAAATATAATTCTGTTATTGCCGATATACAAAAAGACGGCGTGTGTCCATTTTGCTCTGAACAGCTCAAGAAATATCACAAAAACCCGATTACAAAAGAGACGAACTATTGGCTGGTAACAACTAACATGTATCCGTATAAGAATACAAAACATCATATTCTTATCATTCATAAAGAACACATTCAGTCAGTCACAGAGTTAAGTGAGGCTGCCTGGCTAGAACTCCGAAGAATATATGGAGATGTAATTAATGAATCAAATATTCCCGGCGGGACAATGTTTATTCGATTTGGTGATACAAGATTTACTGGCGCAAGCGTTGCACATCTTCATGCACACCTAGTATCATCAGATCCGGACAATGGTGAGTATGAACCAATACTGACTCGAATAGGTTAAATTACTGCACTAAGACAATTTCAACACCATATTGATTAAAAAGCTTTTCGGCATCAATTAACGAGTACCCTTTTGAGTAAAAGACCCTCTTTATTCCCGCCTCCACAATCGACTTTGCGCACACCGGACAAGGAAATGTCGTTACATACATCATTGCCCCATCAAGCGAAACACCTTTCTTTGCAGCATCTGCGATAATACCAGCCTCTGCATGTATCGACGTGTACAGGTCCAGTCGTTCTCCTGCATCAAAGTTATTTCTCGGATCACCGTTTTCATATAAGGTATGAGCTGATGGGAGATGACGATTGTATCGAGTAAACAAAACTTTATTATCTTTTACAGCAACCGCACCTACTTGTCGCCACCAATCAGGACTCTTGTCCGCACTCTCAAAGGCAAGCTTGATCATCTCACGATCGAATTGCTGTACTGAAATGATTCGATTTGGGTCAATAATGTTCTCCTTAAGAGTGATCGTCTTGTCCCATCGCAAGAAAACTTTTTCAAAGACTATTTTATTCTTCTGAAAATATGTATCCGCAATGTAGTGCATCAAGTCTTCATCAGGCATCACCAGTTCAATATCCTTGGAAATCAGTTCAATATCTTTTTTTTCGAGGATAGCAACACAAGAAACAACACCAAGACCAACAATGGCTTTCTTCATGTCTTCTGGTTCAAGAAACCGGACCTCTCTTTCCATACGTGGAAACTCAAGAGTTAAATCCTTACCAAGGATATATAGTTGGTGTTGATACTTTTTCAACAAAGCAATATATCCAGCATGGAGAACGGGAATATACGCAACGAGAGCTCTCGACATATCAACTTCCTTTTTTAATTTTATTCAAAAAATCCTGTGTAAGCTTGACGACTTCTCGAGCCAGTTCCTCAGCGCCTTCTATCGTGAGATTGCGGATACGGGCTGTTGTTGAGGTAGTTGCTTGTGGAGGCATCGTTACAATTTCTCCACACACATCTTTATAATCTTCTTTCATTCTCTGATCAAAATCAGCAGTACTGGAAGAAGTCACGAGTACATTTGGTCTAATAAGTCTAATTAGGTCGCCAATATCGTGATTGGCTTCTCTTATGGTAACAACATCGACGTGTCGTAAGTGCACTAACATCTTTATACGTTCTGACTGCGGAACGATAGGACGATTAGGACCCTTTCGAGCTCGGGTAAGTTCATCTGAATCAACACCGACAATTAAAATATCACCATACCCTTTTGCTGCCTCTAGATATAATGCGTGACCTTCATGAATAAGGTCCCAAACACCCTGAGTTAATACAATCTTTTTTCCTTGTCTTTTCAATTCTTCGACAATACCTCTAAGTGTGTCTTGTTGCAGAACAAGGCGCTGGTCAAAGTTAGTTTCTGGACTGAGGATTGCTTCTATGTGTGTATTTGACATGAAAAAAGAATGTGTTTTATTTTAAAAAGTATACCAGACCCAGACTGAGCCGTAAAATTAACATACTATATTTATTAAGTATGGTTAGATGCCTTTAATGAACTTTTTCACTGTCCACCCTTCGCCTTGCCGAATATTGCCGGCAAACATAAAGAGTCGCTCATACTCTGGAAATAATGTGTCACCCTCAAACTCATGGTCAAGTATCGTAAGATACAGCTCGTGAGCAACAGGAAGCGCAGTGGTATATAGCTGCGCACCACCAATCACCCAGATATCTTTATCTGACGTAGCACGGTTCAACGCTTCCTCTAGATCTTGTGCGAGAAATACACCAGGTATATCGAGCTCCTGAGTTTTTCTTGAAACTACGATATTTTCTCGACCACTAAGCGGTCGATGCTTTAATGGGAGCGATTCCCATGTTGTCCGTCCCATGATGACCGTATGTCCAAGGGTTGCTTCTTGAAACCACTTTAGTTCCCCAGGAACATCTTTTGGTGTCCAAGGAAGAGACCCTTTGTTGCCAATCACTCGAGATGGTGTCAATGCTGCGATGATTTTAATCATATTGCTATCCCTATTTGATGTTTGATAAGGGGACCATAAAGAACATGGCCTACCTCTATTCATATCATAAAAAATACACTTGCGCTTCAAACTATAAACTCGTATTCCCCAACACAAAAGCCCGCAGAGTATGCGGACTTTTTGTATCTAAGAGAGACTATTTTACTACTTCGATACCCATTGATCGACACGATCCGGCGATAATCTTTGCTGCCTGCTCTACTGTGTGAGCGTTTAAATCCTTCATTTTTGCAGTCGCAATAGCTTGGAGCTGTGCTTGAGTGATTTTACCAACTTTAGAAACTGCATTCTTTGAAGAGCCTTTTTCGATGCCGAGGGTCTTTTTGATCATTGATGTCGCTGTTGGGGTAACAACTTTGAAATCGTATGACCGGTCTTCATAGACATAAATGCGGGCGGTCACCTTACCTTGCATCCCTTGAGTTGCGTCGTTGAATTTTTTTACGAATTCAGCAATATTCACACCCGCCTGGCCAAGCGCAGGACCAAGTGGTGGAGCCGGGGTTGCTTTTGCTGCTTCGATTTGAACTTTTACGTATTTCTGTACTTTTTTAGCTGCCATATTTTTCGTTTGTATACACTACCTTATATTTTGCGAACCTGCAAGAAGTCAAGCTCGACAGGTGTCTCTCGGCCAAACATTGAGACAAGAACTTTGAGCTTTCCTCGTTCCCTGTCAACGCCTTCGACTTTACCTTCGAAATCTTTAAATGGCCCATCGACAATTTTCACCGTGTCTGTTTCTTCTATCTCAATATCATGCTCTGTCTTTGTTGACTCCATTTTCTCAAATAAATATGAGAGCTCTTTTTCATTGAGGGGTACTGGGGTAGTGCCTGAGCCCACAAAACCTGTCACTCGAGGTGTATTTCGAACCACATACCAAGAATTTTCGTCTACAATCATATCCACAAGCACGTATCCGGGGTAAATCTTTTCTTCCACCTCAACACGCTTACCTGCTTTTACTTTAATCTTTTTTTCCATCGGCACAAGCACCTGGAATATTTTATCTTCCATGTTGAGCGATTCAATGCGTTGCTTCAAATTACGAAGCACGGCATTTTCGTACCCAGCATATGTGTGGATCGCGTACCAGTGTCTCTCGCCTGTTGTTTCTTGCTTTGACATACTTTGTAATTTAGAAAGAGTTAAGAAGTGATGTAACTGCTCTTCCAAAGCCAAGATCAAGACCAGACAAAAATACACCAACAAGTACTGAGATAACGATTACTAAAACTGTGTGGATCAAAGTTTCTTTTTGTGTTGGCCATTTGATGTGTGCTACTTCGGCCTTTGTTTCTTTTAAGTATTGTGTTAGACGCATAGACGCTTATTAAAAACCGCCCTTCCGGGCTTTTTCTATATACCCACATAGTACTACAAGAGGTCGCTGGAGTCAAAAACAAAAACCACCCCAAAAGGAGCAGTTTTTGTCATTACATATAGACGGTTTTACTCAGTTTGAGTCTCTTCTGGCAAAGCAGGCTCAGGCGTCGTCACGACCTCGGAAACAAGAGTTTCTTCAATTATAGGGAGAGGGTCTATATCTGCATTTGGAGTAACTTCGGGAACACTCTCGGTATCTGCTGGTGTTGTGTCACCCGATGGAACTTGATCAACCTGAACCTGGTCGATAGGTGTTGGGTTAGGAACGGTATCTTCTACCATAGATACAACAGGCATAGTCGTCACACCAGCACTTGCTGCAATTTGTGCAACTTGGTCACCTGTAAGACAAATAACTTCTCCGTTTGACTTTGGAAGACAGAGCTCCTTGACCGTTGCCTTGTCTGCAACAAGGTTCTTGAACGCAACAGTCACTACCTCAAACGCACTTACAATTCGCTTGAAAATTGGGGACTCTGCAAAACGCTCGCCGGTAGTTTCTTTTGAAAGATCGCCGAGCGCAGTATTAAGGTCTTGTACCGCTTTAATCGTAATCGGAATAAATGTATCGTAGGCAAGAGATTTCATACCGTTTTCGTCAACTGTCACAAGGTGCGGGTACAACTGCTCAACCTCTTGGGCAATGAAGCCAAAACTTCGTGCCGCGCCATCTTCTTGCACATTCCAGAGATAGCTTACCGGTTTTAGCTGCGCAAAAAGTTCGAGTGATGACTCTTGGTCAATAGCTCGAATATCTTTCTTGAGGTTTTGATCAGATGAACATGTGAAGCCTGGGATAAGCGGATCAATATAGCATGATCCTGCTGTATTCTGGAAACGAGCTACACGTCCTGTACCAGACTGAAAGACATGAAGCCGATGAGTTGGTGTTGTAGTACCAAGGCCAATACCCGTGTTACCAACTGCGTCAACGGTAATTCGTCTATTGCCAGAACCATCCGCAATGATAACAGTGTTGGTTGCATTTGATGGAATGCCTGAAACATTTGCACCGATGATTGTATTGTTGCTGCCTGAAACAAGGCCGTACCCTGTTCGATATCCCAGAACAGTGTTGTTGTTTCCGGTTTGGCTGTTAAACATTGCTTCTGTACCAATCACAGTGTTGTTATTACCATTTTCATTGAAGTGGTGCGCATACGAACCGTACGCAATGTTTGCAGATCCAGTTGTATTGTTAAAGAGCGCATACGAACCCTGTGCGGTATTTTGACTTCCTGAAGTATTACGCTGCATAGCATACGCTCCATTTGCTGTATTCTGGTTTCCTGTTTCATTCGAGTAAAGAGATCCAAAACCAAGGGCGGTATTGAAAGTACCAGAAACATTGAAATACATCGCGCTGTTACCAATCGCAACGTTGCTTGATCCTGAAGTATTGCGCACTAAAACAGCGCTTCCGATACCAATATTGTGGGT
>JALHNF010000038.1 GCA_022843645.1 Minisyncoccota bacterium
AAGAGGTACCAAGTTCGTCAGCAATTATTTTCGCTGTCTCCTGAGCACGAATGATCGGGGAGGTGATAACTTTTGTAATTCCTTTTGCACGTAAATCAGCAAGAACGTTTTTTACTTGCCCTTTTCCTTTCTCAGTAAGAGAGTTCGTGACATCATTACCATTATCAAGAACATTTTTTGTATTTGATACCGACTCACCGTGACGAATAGCAAAATACGTATTCTTTGCCTTTGGCAAATGTTCACGCAGTTCTTTAAAACTTCCAATCACTTTCACATCTCCATCGGATGATTTCCACACAGGAATAGGTGCACCCCAGTAGCGTGAGCGAGACACTGCCCACTCATGCGCATTTTCAAGCCACTTTCCAAAACGCCCTTCTTTGATGTGCTCCGGCACCCAATTGACTGTTTTGTTCGCTTCAACAAGCTTGTCTTTTATTTTTGGAACATCTACAAACCATGAGGATGTTGCGTAGTTGAGAAGCGGAGTATCGCAGCGCCAGCAATGCGGGTATGAGTGCACAAGCTTTTCTTTTGCAAAAAGTTTTCCATTGTGTGCAAGGTATTTCACAATCTCAATGTCTGTTGACTGCGTGTCCCCCGCTTTCTTTACATACATCTCAGGGAAATCTGTGACTTCTTTTGTGAACTGCCCGCTCATCGAGACATGTTTAATGACGGGAATATTTTTTACCTTCGCAAGACTCATGTCGTCTGTTCCAAATGCGGGCGCGATATGTACAATCCCTGTTCCTGTATCCAGTGTTACGAACTCTCCTGCCCAGACTTTGTATATGTTTTCTTTGTTATCGAGTGCCACATCTGCATAATATGAAAATACTGGTTTATATGAAGTGCCAACAAGATTTTCACCAGATACAGTTTTTACAACTTCATGCACTTTGTCTTTAAAGATGTGCGTAACTCTTTCTTGTGCAACAATGTATGTTTGATGTTCAAAAAGAACGTACGCATACGAAGCACCTTTATTAAGTGCGAGCGCTGTATTTCCAGGAAGCGTCCACGGCGTTGTGGTCCATGCAAGCAAATATGTTCCAGGTTCATCAACAAGCTCGAACTTTGCCGTGACAGAAATATCGGTCACGTCTTTGTATCCTTGAGCTACCTCGCTTTGCGCAAGCGTTGTCTCACACCGTGGGCACACATGCATTATTTTATGACCTTCATATGCCAACTTCTTTTCATATAACTGCTTCCACGACCACCAAATACTTTCTGTATATGACGCGTCCATCGTTTTGTAGGCATGTTCCATGTCCACCCATCGCCCAACGCGTGGCACAATTTTTTTCCAGTCTTTCTCATATCGAAGCACCGAGTCAAAACACGCTTGATTAAACTTATCCAAACCATAATCTTCAATCTCCTTCTTGTGATTAAGATTCAATTCTTTTTCGATAAGGTTTTCAATTGGAAGACCATGGCAATCCCATCCCCAAACCCGGCGCACATACTCACCTTTCATGGTACGGTAGCGAGGGATTACATCTTTCATTGTTCCGGCCAAAATATGACCATGATGCGGTACACCTGTTGCAAATGGTGGGCCATCGTAAAAGGTAAAGTTTTGTTTCGCAGCTTCTCCCGCAGGCTTTTCAAGACTTTTTTCAAAAATCTTATTTTCTTGCCAAAAAGCGAGTACATCGAGCTCTTTTTGCGCTATCGACTTTTTTGGTGCACCTGAGCTAGGATTTTGACTCATAATCCTCAGTGTAACATAGCGAATATAAGTAAAAAACTAGAGCATTTTTAAAAGTTCTACTTTAAGCTTTGTACGAAAGTCACTCTGAGACTCCGGATACTCTTGCAGCAAAAAAGCATTCGTAATTCTGTTTTTATCAGCAGACGACAGAGAGTCAAAGTCTTTGTAACTCTTTGTGAGATATTCTTGAAATACTCTAAAAGTTAGCTGCATGAATCTATCATGTTTCTCATGCACTCGGTCGATGCGCTCATTTGTGAAGTCGATGCGCTCGTTGTCTTTTTCTGTAGTATCTGGCGATGGAAAAGATTCTTTCATATTTACATTCTCTCTGGTGTTTGAATTCCTAAAAGCTCCAATCCTCGCTTGAGTACCGTGCCAACCGCACTTGCAATAGCGAGTCGATGTGCCGACACTTCCTTATTATCTTCATCAACGACTTTTTCATGTGCATACCATGTATTAAAAGCCTGAGCCAGCTCGAGTAAGTAATGCGCGATGTGATGCGGAGCATATTCTTCTCCCGCATGTAAGGCAACTTCTTCAAACCGATATACAATTCTCTCCACATCGCTTGTAACATACTCCTCCGCAATGAGAGGGAAAATGCCGAGTGCTGCACCTTTTTCAAGAAGCGCTCGAGTACGCACATAGGTGTATTGGATATACGGTCCTGAATCTCCATCAAACGAAAGTGCGACTTCCGGATCAAAATTTACCGGCTTCCCTGGCGCAACTTTCAGGATAGAAAACTTAAGTGCTGCAATAGCCACCATGTCAGCAAATGCATCTGTATCCATTCCCATACTTCGCTCGGTAAATTTTTCTTTTGCAGCATCTTTGATTGCGTCTAGGACTTCAGCCGCAGTAGGCACTCCGCCCAAACGTGATGACATTTTTGCGCCTTTGAACGTCATACGCCCATGCGTGAGGTGTACTGTTTTTTCTTGCCAATCTTTGTTAATTTCTCCTGCAGCAGTTCCAACAACTTTAAAATATGGACCTTGCTCATAGTCTGTAACAAAAATAGAAATGTCTGGGTTATATCGTGTGAACTTGAGCGAAAGTAGCCCGAGATCTTTCGCCTCGTATGTTGGATTACCGTCTTCGTTTATAAAAACTCTTATATGTAGATCTTTCTTTTCTCCGTCATAAATTACAGCACCCTTACTTTTTGTAAATATATTGGGAATATTTTCTTCAACGAGTTGCTTGCCAATAGGACCTGTTTCTGATTCAAAAATAAAACTATCAAAAGATGACCCGAGTCGTGAAGTAATATCTTTAAAATAAAACAAGCTAATTTCAGAACCAAGTGTATATGCATCAAGTGCAGGTCCTGCTTCTTTTTTATATAACTTCTGTACGATCGCTCGGACACGAGGTTCAACACGCCCATCTTCGTCTTCTTCAAAAATATTCGTCCCTCGTACATAGCATTCACCAAGATATGTGAGTTTTTTTTGTAATGTTGGCAATAGTTTAAAGGTCTCGACTCCATCCTCAAGCATTACATACACAGCTTTCGCAATACCAAGCGAAACATCCGAAGGATATGACATTACGATTGTCTCTCCTCCAGTATTTTTAACAATCCTTGTCATTGCCTCACCAATCGCATTATTCATCAAGTGCCCAATGTGAAATGGCTTAAAAAGATTTGGTGATGAGTGCTCAACTAGAATCTTTTTTCCAAAGTGAAGATTATTTTGCCCATATTTTTCACCGCTTTCCAAAACACGAGAGAGCTCTTTTGAAAGTGTCTTTTGCGCGAGAGAAATGTTTATAAAGCCTGGCCCCGCAACAGAAACGTCTTTGATTATCTCATCACTCATCTCACGGATCTTTTTTGCAATAGTCTCGGCTAGGTCTTTTGGATTCTGCTTTAGATCTTTTGCAGCAGAAAGTGCAACAGAGGTAGCAAAGTCGCCGTGCTTCAACTCCTCTGGATGCTCTAAAACAACATTACGAGTAATGCCGAGTTCAGCACAAATGGTCTGTATCTTTTTCTGTAGATCTTCTTTAATCACCCTTTGATACTATCATTTTGCGCCCGTGCTTCCAAAGGCACCTGTTCCTCTATCGGCTTCACTAAGTTCTGTAACTTCAACAATCTCAGGATGTTCAACTTTTTGTATAAGCATCTGGGCTACTTTGTCTCCCGTTTCAAATACGATGGGTTCAGTGCCAAGGTTCACCACCCCGATCATTACTTCGCCCCGATAGCCGGCATCGATCACCCCACCTAAAACCTTTAGTCCTTTTTTATGTGAAAGCCCGCTTTTGTCCCATATAAGTCCGACATATCCGCCTGGAATCTGTACTGCAATTCCTGTGGCTACTTGCATACGCACCATCGGAAGAATAGTAACAGCCTCTAGAGAATACAGGTCCATCCCCGCATCAGTAGCGTGGGCAAATGTCGGAACTTTTGCATCTTGATGCAGTTTTTTGATGTGTAGATTCATGTGTACAGTATACAAAATAAAACACCCGCGATCGAATTCGATCGCGGGCTACGTTTTCACTTTTGCGGAAGACGTTTTTGCACCTGATACAGTAGAGCATCAAAAATGACTTCCGGAGAGAGTTCTTCGCCTCCTCGTACTCCGTCGATGAGAGTCCACCCGCATTCGAGAGCATAGAAAAGCCCGGATCGATGAGACTGACGCATGTAGTTTTCATCAACCTCGACAACATCAGCTTTTTCACCCCGCTGTTCCGCTCGCTTTTTTGCCCGTGCCATCGAAATCTCAAACGGGAGCGAGAGGAAGACTGTCATGTCGGGCCGTGGGAATCCGCTCTGATACTCAGTTCGATCAATGAACTGAAGAAACCTGCGACGGTCTTCGTCGGTCTTAAACTTACCTCCTTGATGAACCAAATTGGAAGCAACGGCGCGATCATAAATGATCACGTCGTTTTCCTGAGCAAGTTGATTGAGCCAAGGGACGGACTCTAAACGATCCGCTGCGTAAATGAGAGATGCTGCTTCAGGGGATAGATGCACAAAATCGTAAGAAGGAGCCCTGTCTGATTTCAGAACCTCAAACAAAAGTTTCCCTCCACAGGTTTCTGTATAACGTGGAAAAGAAACTCGAGCAACCTTGTACCCCCCCGCTCAA
Organism: Minisyncoccota bacterium; assembly: GCA_022843645.1. Lineage (GTDB taxonomy): Bacteria > Patescibacteriota > Minisyncoccia > Phycocordibacterales > UBA5272 > JALHNF01. The sequence goes on from JALHNF010000038.1 coordinate 4,852, forward strand.
GAGCCTGAACCAGCAAGTTTGTTTGTGTGCCTTTGCCCGACCCGTCTGACCCTTCGATTGCAATCTGGAACGCTTTCACAACTTTCTCCAGTTAATGAGCCTGCATAATTCTTATCACCTCCTAGATTTTTTGCAAGCGGACAATTTCCTTCCGCAAAATAGCATCAATTCGCATAGCAAGCTTTTCAAAATCTTTTTCTTTGAAGCCGCGTGTTGTTTCTGCGGCCGTACCGAGTCGAAGTCCTGATGGGTCCATAGGCGAACGTGTCTCTCCTGGAATAGTATTTTTGTTTACGACAATTCCCTCTTTCTCAAGAGCAATACTTGCCGCATCCCCAGAAAGCCCAGCACCATTCATCCATGTATCAACAAGGAGTAGGTGCGAGTCTGTGCCACCGGTTACAATTCTCCATCCATGTTTCTGAAGAGCTTTTGCGAATACTTTTGCGTTTACAATGACCTGCTTTGCGTATGTTTTAAATTTTGGATCGCATGCTTCTTTTAGAGCGACGACGACGGCTGCAATCTGATTCATATGCGGACCACCTTGAAGACCTGGAAATACAGCTTTGTCTATCTTTGCAGGCAAATTCCTCTCATCTATTTTTGAAAAGATAAGTGCGCTACGTGGCCCACGAAGTGTTTTGTGTGTTGTTGTTGTCACAACATCTGCATACGCAAAGGGACTTGGATATGCTCCACCTGCCACAAGCCCAGAGAGATGCGATATGTCACAAAGAAGAAGTGCGCCGCAGGCATCCGCAATCTCACGAAACTTTTTCCAATCAACCTTACGAGGATATGCAGTGTAGCCAGCAATAATAAGCGCAGGTTTTTCTTGAAGCGCAATTTCTTTAAGATGTTCGTAGTTCAACACTTCTGTCTTCTCATCCACTTCATACGGTACCTGTTTCCACAATTTTCCCGTAGCAGAAACACTGTGTCCATGTGTTAGATGTCCTCCATGATTAAGTCGAAGTCCCATAACTTTTTCACCAACTGGCACAAGCCCAAGAAGCACAGCCAAGTTTGCCGGCGAGCCAGAAAGGGCTTGTGGATTCACCGCCCATTTTTTAGAAGACAATTTGAATGCTTTGAGTGCGCGCTCTTGGCAAAGCCTCTCTACTTTGTCAGCATTTTCTTGGCCACGATAGTAACGGCGCCCAGGGTACCCTTCCGAGTACTTATTTACTATTTCTGAAGCAAGCGCTTCACGCACGTCATCTGAACAATAGTTCTCAGATGCAATCAAAGTCACCGTTTTCTTTTGACGCACTTTTTCAGCATCAAGAATCTTTTTGAGCTCCTTGTCTTTCATGAGAAAACTATACCA
>JALHNF010000039.1 GCA_022843645.1 Minisyncoccota bacterium
TTGGGTTATCCAGGAAATATACTCTTCCTTCTTCCGGAACATATTTCCCTTCTTGTAGATCTCCTGAAGAACGCCTGATGTACACACTTACTCCTCTTGCCATCTTCTCTCTTCTTCTTTGTTGCGACTCTTTTTCAATTGTCTCTCGAGAGAGGTTTTGAGCCATAGAAACATCCTCACGGGCGGCTGCTTCTTGCTCAGCTCCACTTTCTTTACTGAGTGCTTTGTCAAAAGATTGAGCACGTGCTGCAAGCGCATTTCCATCAGCGGTTCCCCAATTAACAACACCTTCAAACTCTGTCTTTGGAGCTCCCCGAGCATCTTTCTTATGAATGTAGTCAATTTTTCTTTTTGCAGTTGAGACAGCAGTATCTGTTAGCTCCTCGCCAAAAGGATCTTCTACGCGAGGATCTTGTGATTCAAATAATGGGTCTTCCTCAGGAACTCCTTCTGCAGGCCCTGGCACCAGGTCGTCACCTGTTGCTCGCAAGGCCTCATCGGCAGCTTTGTCGAATTCGCTCTTCTCTTCGTGGGCAGGCTTTGGTCCTTGTCCTGCTCCGGGAACAAACGCGTCAAATGCTTCGGCCCACTCTTCTTGTTCAGACGAGGGACTCTCTCTACGTGTCTGTGTTCTTGGGTTTCCGATTTCTCTGAGCGCTTGATCGAACTCATCTTCGGGTGTAGCAACGCCTTCCCCTCTTTTGCCTGCCTTCAGGGATTCAAAGATATCTCGAACTTCGACGAGTTTTCCTTGAGTTTCTGTTAATAGTCGATCCCTCGTCGATGGCAATAGCGGACTAGATGGGTTTGTTGTTCTATTTCCAAGGATTTTTGCTAAAGCAGCCCGGGCATTTCTGTTACTGAGAGCAGTTTTTTGCACTAGTCGGTCTCTCTCTTCTCGGGTTAGTTTCTCAGTTTTAGTTCCGTCCATAGTTTTATTATGCAATGAATATACATTTTAGTCAATACACGAATTCCTATATTTTTGGTATAAATAAGTGGTTCGTGAAAAAGCTCGTATTTAGTTTCTTATATTGTACCCTATTTTTCTCGTATACCCATGCGTTCAACTCCCAAACGCTTCCTCTTTTGTATGGGTCTCAGTCTCGAGAAGAAAAAGTCGAAAATCCTCTTGCCTCCGAGGATGGCTTTATAGACCTTGAACACGGCTCTATTCGAGCGTCAAATGAGCCAGAGCGAGTGATTCCAAGTACAGACGAGATTAGTGTCTATATTGTCCGTGAAGGCGATACAGTACAGAGTATTGCAAAGATGTTTAATGTCTCTCCAAATACGATCATTTGGGCAAATGACTTACGCCGAAAAAGTATTAAGCAGGGTGATACGCTTGTTATTTTGCCTATTGACGGTATCCGTCACACGGTCAAAAAAGGTGATACGCTAAAGTCCATTGCGCGTCTGTACAAAGCCGACGTTGCAGACATTGAGCTTTTTAATGGCCTTATCGAAGATTCTATTTTAGCCATTGGCGATACGCTTATTGTGCCGGAGGGGGAAATCATTGAGCCTATCGAGAAAAAGGCGCCAGCAAAAGCATCTCCAAGTAAGGCTAAAAGCGCTGTTTTCACAGGCTATTACATTCGGCCTTTACTCGGTGGCATTCGCACGCAAGGAATACATGGGAAAAACGCTGTTGATATTGCAGCGGCAATAGGTACACCTGTGCGTGCTTCTGCACAAGGGACAGTTATTCTTGCAAAAGTTGGCTCATGGAATGGTGGCTATGGCAACTACATCGTGCTTCAGCACCCAAACGGCACACAGACGCTCTACGGACATCTCTCGGCTGTATATGTGAGTCCTGGGCAAAGTGTAGAGCAAGGTGCAACAATTGGCGCTGTGGGAAATAGCGGTCGCTCGTCTGGCCCACATCTACACTTTGAGATCCGAAATGGTCCGCGAAATCCGTTCTAAGAGCTAAGGGTGATCTTTTCAAAGATCTCAATCAATCTAGCGACTCTCCTGCTTCCGATACTGCAGTGCTTCAAGTATATGTTGTGGCAGAACGTGCTCACTCTCATCGAGGTCAGCAATAGTCCGTGCAACTTTTAAAAGTTTGAAGTAGCTTCGAGGAGAAAGAGAGAGCTTCTTAGAACTTTTGACAGCGAGGTCGAGTGCTTCGTGTGCGATGTTGCCTACTTTTTGTATTTCTTCTGAAGAAAGATCGTTGTTGCGCTCTTTGTGTACGAGGGCATTTCTCTTCTTACTATATGCGTGAGCTCGAGAAACGAGCCCTCTTAATGCAGCCGACTCCTCTTTGTTTGTTTTGGTATTTAATTTTTCAAATTCTACGTGCTCTACCGACACCCAAAGATCAATTCTGTCTGCAATAGGACCAGAAATTTTTCTTTCATAACGAGCCAAGTCAGTTTCTTTGCATATGCATGTTTTGTGAAGCGAGCCTTTAAAACCACACGGGCATGGATTGAGCGCTGCCACAAGAAGAAATCGCGCTGGATATATTTCATGTCCTTTTGCGCGAGCAACGTGTATTACGCCATCTTCAAGGGGTTGGCGGAGGCTTTCAATAGAGCGCTTTTCAAATTCTGCAAACTCATCCAAGAAAAGCACACCATGATGAGCATAGGTCACTTCGCCTGGTTTAGGTGTACTGCCACCACCAACAAGCGCAACGTGAGAGGTGGTGTGGTGTGGTGCGCGAAACGGAGCCACGGTCACAAGTCCGCTTTCAAGCATGCCCGCGGCAGAGTAAATACTTGTTACTTCAAAGGAACGCTCCTTTGAAAGTCGTGGAAGGATGGCGTGAAATGCTCGTGCGAGCATTGTCTTTCCAGTGCCTGGTGGCCCATAGAGTGCAATATTATGATTCCCTGCCGCGGCAATGACGAGCGCTCGTTTAGCGGTTTCTTGTCCGTGTATGTGCCCGAAGTCAATTGTGTGCGGCGCTTCAACGTGTACATTTTCATACGGGGAAAGCGGTGTCAAAAGTCGCACGCCTTGTACGTGTTCCACGAGTTCACGTAAAGACGTGACCCCATATATTTTTGTATTCTCTTGTATTGCCACTACCTCATGCTCATTTGCTTTTGGGATAAAGAGTTCGCTAATTCCTTGTTGTTGCGCGTACAAAATGACAGAAAACACCCCTTTTGTTTTCTGCACACTTCCATCAAGGCCAAGCTCACCGACAAACACTTTTGAGTCTAGATTGTGAGCATTCTTTATCTGCCCTGAAGCAACAAGGTATGCGAGCGCAATCGGGATATCAAAATGCGCACCTTCTTTTTTGAGTTGTGCCGGAGAAAGTGAAACGGTTACTTTCTCGTGTTCTGTTTTTGGAGACGTGAACCCTGAGTTGCGAATGGCAGAGGTAACGCGATCTTTCGACTCTTCAACTGCTTGATCAGGGATGCCAACAATCGAAAACGCATACAAACCACGATGTACGTCTGCCTCGACATGAATGTCGTGTACTTTTGTCGGAGTGGCTTGTGCGGAACGAATTCTTGAAAATCCCATGGGAGGATTAAAGGACTGTGTCTTTGTGTGCAATTGATGTACGCGCAGCTGGGTTTGCCTGTAAGCGCTCTTCTTCGATTGGCTCGCCACTTACCTCACACATGCCATATGTGCCGTTCTCTATTTTCTCAAGCGCACGCTTGATATCGACGAGTCTGTTTTCTAACTGATTCTGCACTGCATTCTGTTCTTCCATTTCTTCAAACTTGTCTCCGAGTTCTGTGTCATCGCTTGGGTCGATGTCAAAATCAGCAGGTAATGATTCCCAATCATTTTTGTTGTCCGGATTGATTCTTCCGAGCTCGCTGAGCTTTACCTCAAGTGCGTCACGTTCTCCTTCAAGAAGAATCTTGTATTTGTGTGTGTCTATCATATTTTTATTTTACCATATTTACTCTACTGCAAGACGGTCGATGATTCTTAAAAACCCATTAACACTTCCGGCAATAATAAGTGTGTCTCGCTTAGGAAATCCATACACAAGATATTCTGCTCCAGATGTTCCTTTTGCAATACGGAGCTCTACATTTTTACGCACATCATTGGTGAATGAAATCGTATCGTTTATGTATGTGACCCGCTCTTCAAAACGAGAGATTTGCTCCGTCGAGGTTGAGGTCACTAAGCGTACTTTTTTTGTTTTTGGGTCAATCACTTCTTTTTCCTCGATGACCTCCACGTCTTCAACTACTTCGACGAGCTCTTTCACTTCAATCCTTCTTGAATATCCAAAGAGCTCTTCAAGGTCTTCGACCATTGTCCGTTCCCATGCGGTGAGCCCCACCACTGTCCTTTCGTAGTCGGTTGTTGGGACCACAATTCCGGCATGCATTCCTTCATCAACAACACGGACGAATGTAAAGTCTCTTCCAAGTGACCGTCTAAAGATGTCAGGCACAGCATTGCCAAAGAGACCAAAAAACTCTTGAGACGTTATGGCTCGCGCCTGAGCTTCCCCGCTTGCGTTTGTCTCCGTTACAAAAGGAACAACTCTGGTGACTGTTCCGAGTGTATCGTCAATACTACTTGTCGCAGACAGGAGCGCGAGCGCCGCACTTCTTTGGCTCAGGTTGACTGCGACCGAAAGTGTTTCGTCACTTATAAAAGAGTCTGCTGTCCCTGAGAGGCTTTGTATTGGAAGTGGGGTAATATTTTTTTGTGATACAAAAAATGTGTACCCAAGAAATGAAAGTCCACCAATGAGTAAACACCCTGATAGAAGGTATACCCAAAAATAATTTCGTTCTTTGCGTGTTTCTCGCAAAACCCCCGCCACTTTTTCCTGTTCAGCTAAAGCAACGTGCAAGATTGAAGCCTGCTTTGTGCGCATTGATTCAGCGACATCTTGTTCAAAGGTACGTACTTTAGGGATCTCAGGAGGCATACTCCATATATTACACTAATCGCTTCGCTTTTTTTGTTGCAGTGGGCTTTTTGGTTTCTGTCTTGTGCACACTTTTTTCTGACTTCTCGTGTGTCTGAGGGGGATTGTTTTTTGGTGTATGCACGTGGGTATTTTTTGGACGGTATCCAATAAGCGAGTGTTCTAAGTGTTGTGCGAGGTCGGTAAATTCGTCCACTGCTTCTTTGAGTTTTGCTGAAGATGACTGTCCAAATGAAACCACTTCCACCTGCACACCTTCATTGAATTTTAAATATTCGACAAGAGGTACAAAGTCGCCGTCTCCTGTGACCAAAATAACTGTGTCGAGCTTCGGCGCCATACGAATCGCGTCGACCGCGAGCCCCACGTCCCAGTCTGCCTTTTTTGAGCCGCTGTAAAATATTTGCAAGTCTTTGGTGCGAGTCTCGATACCTCGTTTGGTAAGTGCTTCAAAGAACCCCTGCTCTTCGCCTGACTCTGTAGAAATAACATATGCGATTGCACGAATGAGCTCTCGCCCAGCAACTGCTGCCTCAACTACGTTTCCAAAATTTACTTTGCATCCATACAGATGCTTTGCTGTGTGATAAATGTTTTGCGTGTCTATAAAAACTCCAACACGCTGATTCTTATGTTTAATAACTGCCATATAAAATATATAAATAGAGACACTGTCCCTGTGCTTTCAGTATACTATGTTGTGAGAAAAACAAATCCTGCATGTGCAGGATGTGTGTACTCTATACTCCCTTCACGAATAGTCATTTTTTTCTCTCAAACCTACCCATCCCTCAAGAAAAATGACTATTCGTTTCTGGTGCTCAAAGAAGCTACTTAAGTCCGAGTTTTTTGATAACCGCCTCGTATCGTGCGGGCTTTGTTTTCTCGAGGTACTTTAAGTGTTTTCGTCGGTCGGCCACCATACCAATAAGACCTCGTCGTGAGTGTTTGTCACCTTTATGCTCTTTGAGGTGCTTGGTGAGCTCGTCGATTTTCTTTGAAATGATAGCTATCTGCACTTCAGAAGAACCGGTATCTTTGTCGTGTACCTGGGTTGACTTAATTGCTGTTTGTTTTTTTCGCTTAGTTAACATAGAAACGAAAAACGCTTGAAAAGCGTCTCATA
>JALHNF010000040.1 GCA_022843645.1 Minisyncoccota bacterium
CCTGTTTCGTATTTCAAATACGAATACGCGTCTTTACCTTTTATTTCGATCGACACATCTTTATACCCCCCATTGTCAGAAAGCGAGCTGTCCACCACATTTGTACTCCAACCTTTTGTTTCCGCAAACGCGGTGTACATAGTCGCCAAGTCCAGTGCAAAAAGCGCAGACTCGTCACCCCCTGCACCAGCGGCTATTTCCATAATAATAACTCGTGGGATTTCCTCTTCTTCTTTGTCTTTGTCCATGATCTGCTTCATCTGGAGCATGAGTTCTTCCTTGCGAGCAGTTATCCTTTTTTTGTCTTCTTCTACCAGCTCTCTCATGCTTGGATCAGCCAAAAGAAGCGCTTCGAGTTCAGCCTCTTCTTTTTCGAGTCCCACATACTCTTCAGCAAGGTACGCGGTCTTAAAATTTTTCTTATACTCGTCGATCATAAAAATACAAAAATCGCTCAACAAAGAGCGATGTCTGCGATATGGCCCTACTTAGATTTTTTTGCCTTGGTAGCCTCTTGTCGTTTCTTGAATTTGTCCACTCGGCCAGCGGTGTCAAGCACTACGTCTTGACCAGTATAAAATGGGTGTGTTGCACTCGAAATTTCGATTTTGCAGACAGGATATTCTTTTCCGTCTTTTTCATATACGCCAACCTCTTTTGTTTCGACAGTAGAACTGATCAAAAACTGTGAACCGTTTGAGGTATCAACAAAAAGCACAGGGCGATAGTTGTTTGGATGCACGTCTTTCTTCATGGGTGCCAATATACCACAGTTTTAGAAGCCTTGCAACGGGTTAATTTGCTCGTTTTGTATCTTCCGAGCGAGTGCCACAACACTATTTCCGTAGAAATTTGAGATGCTTGAACACGAGCGTCCCGAGTAGTAGCGACACGCGGCGTTTCGCTCGTCTGTCACGGCACCATTGTCTTTCAAAAGAAATGCGGATGCCATAATAGCGTCACGTGGAATCCAGGGGTTTGCAACGCTTTTTCCTTCTGCCGCTGCGACTTTTGCTTTATACATATTCCATGTTGATGGAATAAACTGTGCTGGACCCATAGCGCCACCCCAACCAACATTCAGCGGGCATGAGATGAGACGCTCAAATGGGTCAAATCCAAGCTCTTTTGCAATTTCTAAAAACGGCGGCACATCTCGAGTAGGACTCATCACATTTTTAAACGTTGTACCACTTGTGTTGACTCCTGAGCCGTCGGTACTTTTCAGGTAGCACCGCCCTGTGTTTTTGCCCAAGTTTGACTCTTGCGTAAGAATAGCAAGAATAAATGCTGGTCGAACTCCAGTGACTTCGAACGCTTCGTTTGCATACTCAAGTGCGTCACCGAATTTAATAGAGCTTGCATCGCGAAGTGCAAAAAGAGTGTTTCTGATTTCTGCTGCTTTTGCTTGTTTTTCTTTTAAGACTTTTTGATACTCTGATTCTTTCCCCTGTGTTTCTTTGAGCACCACCGCTTTTACCTGTTTATTTTGTTCTGCTTTTTTCTTTTCTACTTCTTGTTGAATTTTAAGTTTTTCTTGTTCCGTCTTTTTTTCTTCAAGCGTCTGCTTTACCTCTTCAGTATCCGCTTTCGTTTTTTTCACAAGATCAAATGTCTCGTCCATGGCAAGCTGTACAGAACGATACTCCTCAGCTTGAAGCATAAAGTCTGAAAGTGAACCTTTTTGCAAAGCAACTTCAATAAGTGACGCGTTTTGTAATTCATCACTTTTTCGAACTATCTGAGCAAGAGCAGAACGCTGTCTATCGAGCTTCTGGTCAAGCTCTTGCAGTGCGACTTCTTTTGAACCAATCTCGCCACTAATTTTGTTGATCACAATGCCGTGAGACTTGATCTTGAGATTCGACTGATCGATTTTATTGTTGAGCACAGATATATCGCCCCGAAGTGTACGCGCCTCGGCTTGTGTTTCTTTGATTTGATTTTGCTTTTCGGCTATTTCTGCTTCAACACGCGCAAGCTCTTCTCGCAATTTTGCCTCGCAGGCTTCTTTTTCAGGGCTTGTTATGGGACACGCTTGCTGTGCATAGGAAGTACCTGGTGTCACCAGTGCACTCAAGGCAAAAACGCTAATCAGAAAAACTTTATTAAAACGTAGCATAGATTAATGTGTAGTATAGCAAAACAGCCGTCTCTACGAAGAGTAACGGCTGTGTTGGCATAGTGTGACTTAGAAAATCTCTTATTCTGTAGTAGCTTCTTCGGCGTCTTCTTTCTTACCCTTCTTTTCTACTTCAATAGCATCAACATCAAGTGTTGCGACTGGAGCCGAGAGATCTTCCTCTTTTCCTACCGCAATTGAAGCGATCACCTCTTCTGCATCAGCCTTTGCCACCACGCCACTTGGGAGTACGAGGTCAGAAACCGTGATCACGCTGTCGAGTGTTGCGAGTTTTGAAATGTCTACCACGATTTCATGTGGGAGATCTTTTGGAAGACACTCTACTTCAAGCTCGTGAGCAACTTTAACAAGTGTTCCACCTAAGCTCTTCACTGCTTCTGATACCCCTTCAAAGACAAGGTGTACACCAACTTCTACTTTCTCATTTGCATCAACTGCATAGAAGTCCACATGAATAACTTGGTCGGTAACTGGGTCAAACTGCACATCGTGAATGAGCGCAGTAACTTTTTCTCCAGCAACATCAAGAACGATGAGGGTAGACTCACCCGCTTCTTTAAGTGTTTTGTCAAAGGCGGCCTTTGGTACAAAAATAGAGGTCGAGGCCTTGTGTGAGCCATAAAATACCGCAGGTAAAGACCCGGCTTTTCGAGCAGCTTCAACAGAAGGAAATGCGTCTCGCTTTGTTGCAGAAAGTGTAATCATGGGGCATATAATTACACAAAAACAGGAAAAATACAAGCCCCGGGGGCTCCGTTTTAAAGCTCTACTTTGTAGCGACCCTCGTTTTTTACGAAAGCCTCTTTAGGCGGCATTTTGTAGACGTATCCGTACATGCTCGTTATTTTTGAACCATCAACAGCAATAGGATACGAATACCCTTTCCAGCTTCCTTCTGCTGTCGGAATTTTGCCTCGCGTTACATGCCAAAAGAAAAAGAATGCGGCACGCACAAGATATGGATGAATTGGCAGGGTCTTTTTCCCCACTGCTTGTGCCATGTCTTTTCCAAGAACACACTCCCCCGGAGGGCACGCATTGAAAACTTCGTACTTATGGTGTGTACCATCGAAAGACAGGAGTGCGACAATATCAGTAACGTCGTCTTCATGCACATACTGTCGTAGCCACTTTTTTGTGACAGGGACAAAGGATGTAAGGGTAGACACCAGTCTGTACACAAGATTCCCCTTCAATTGCCCAGAAAGCGCGCTCTGAAGCCCAAACCGAATGCGCGCATAGCGCCCTCGAGGACCAGTGATCGCCGCAGGGCGAATGATGGAGACTTGCGGAAGTTTGTTGCCAGCTTCTTTATGTTTGCTGTATGCCTCCTTTAAGTGCTCCTCTGCGATTCTTTTTTCTTCGGCATATAAATAGTTCGTTTTTCGAAACATTTCTTCTTCAGTGAATCGATGTTCAAGCGTATTCTCTTTAAACGCCCCATATGAAGCAACTGTAGAAAAATATACGAGGCGATCTACATATTCATGGGAAAATGCAAAATCAAACACTTTATCAGAGCCTTCAATGTTCCATTTCCATGACAGTGACCGCTTGCCATATATTTCCCGAATCTGCCACGCGGTGTGGATAACGACATTTGGCTTGTATCTGTCTACTTTTTCCTGCCAGCCATCATCGGCAAGGTTTTGATGTATATACACTATCTTTGCATTGCCTTTTGTCAGATCTGTTTCTGGTTCTTTGTCGATAGTGATAATCTTTTCTACATCAGCACGTTTGGAAAACTGGTCGCACAGCATTGCGCCCACATACCCCGCACCACCAGTAATAAAAACGGTCTTTTTGTTCATGTTTCAATTCTAACATGTGATTTTGTAACAAAAGAAAACCGCTGCTCAACGTAAGCAGCGGTATAGAAATGGAGCTCACGCAGACCTACCTGCCTGAGATTCGACTCGCTCCAATAAACTCTCCAGAAAAGAAAGAATTTCCGCCTTTTCCTTCGCAGCAAAATGTTTTGTGTCTTGGCTAAGTAAACTTTTCAATCGATTCACACCATGAATAATTTCTTCTTCGAGCTGCCCTTCTTGCCAAGGTATACGGTCCCACCGTGCGTACTTTTGCTCAATATCTTGAGCGAGATACACCCTAGGGTCACAAAGTTGGTAGTCCGTAAACTCACTTCTGTATTGACTACCTGACGCGGTGGGCAGTGAATCTTTGTTGAGACGAGTATCAAACATCACTCTTCTCCTCTTTCATTCTTACTTTTTCGAAAAGTCGAAGTCGGTGATATCTATCAAGCCTCGCTTTCCCAAGATTCACAAGGTCCATCATGCAAGACTTTATAGTGAGCGTGTCTTTGAATCCGAAGCAACAGGCAATATCAGCCGTGTCCTGATAACCAAGAGGCTGTATGCTAACCGCACACAAGATGAGCTCCTGCAAATCTTGTGGTGGTCTTTGCAACTTTCTTGTGATCTCAAAAACATGCTCGATAAGACCTTTCAGCCTATTTTTCTGCTCGAGCAAGTGATCAAGTGCATAACCACCTTTTTTCTGATTTTCTTTCTCGATAGCAATCAGAGACTGCTTTAGCGGGCGAAGCTTTTCTTGAGCTATGTCAAAAGCTGTCTTGTCATCAGTTCTTTTTGTACGGCTTTTTTTCTTTTTTTGACAATTACTGCATACATATAGATCTTCTGTACACCTGTCCGGCATACAAGAAAAACAATATTTGCGACACTTAGAGCAATGGACGTCGGCGTCATAGTGAGCCATGGCGAGTTCTCCTTTTCTTTTTGCTAAGTTTGTCTTTGAAGGTTTCGAATCTTTTCCTAAAAGCAACAATCAAGTGTGCAACAAGAAGGTCTCTCTTTTGGCACGTAGTTAAGAGTTCGAAGTCCTGAGGCTGTGTCTTGTTGATCACAAGCCGTGCTTGTCCAAGTATTTCGTCAGCTTCATCTTGATAGAGATTCATCTTGAAATGTTCCTATATGTAAATGAACATGTGCCGGTTCTAGCAACCGACAAATAAAGTGTAGTAAGTAAAAATACATATTAAAATCACCATATGTTGACATAAAACTATATTTCAGATGTATAATACAACTATATATCGACATGATTTGTATCTATTGCCGCACAAAAGGAACAGAAGTTAAAAATTCAAGACTTTTGAATGGTCTTTTGGGTGTTTGGCGCAGACGCTACTGCCCCACTTGCAAAGCGACATTCACCACAAAAGAGCTCGGATTTGCAGATAATCTTTTTTTGATAAAAAGAAATGGGAAACGACAGAGATTTGTCTATGAAAAACTCTTAGTGTCTGTTTTCACCTCAATAGATAGAGGTAAAGACAATGACAACGGCTCGAGTGCACTTATCGCAAAAGATATTACCGATAATTCTATTTATGCAATGCTGAGTTTAAAAACAAAAGATGTGCATACACATGATGTTATTAAAATTGTCTATGACGCTTTAACGAAAGTAAATCCGTACTTCGGAGAGCGATATATGTACCACTCAGAATACCGTACAAAAATTGTGAGCGAGTTTTTGAAAAAGAAAAAATAGAAAAAGCCCCGTGACGAATCACGGGGCGTGGGTTTTGCTACTTAGCATGTGTGGTGCTCAGCGCACCAAATTGTAGGTTAGATTTCGATTTCTTGGTAGCAGGCGCAGCCGAACGTATTGTCGGCGAGCTCTTGATTTCCAAGCC
>JALHNF010000041.1 GCA_022843645.1 Minisyncoccota bacterium
GCTGCCAGACTTGGAATCGAACCAAGATACGCAGCTTCAAAGGCTGCTGTCCTACCTTTAGACGATCTGGCAATTGTGTACAGAAAAATCTATACAATGGCTCGATAATACCAGACTTTTCAATAAAACTAAAATGGTCTCGTGGGGAGTCTGCGTGCTACATATAGAGCTTAAACTGCTACGCCCTAAATCCTTCTTGCTTCCTCCAAAACGAGAGACTTCTCGTCATTTCGAGTAGACACTTTTGCTTTTATGGCAAGGCATGTGTCTGGCAGGAGAGTTGCTTTCAGGTCTTTGTATGTTCTGGGGAAAACCACTACTTCAATGTTTCCGGTGAGGTCGGCGATTTTCATGAACGCCATTTTCTCACCTTTTTTGGTGTCTATTTCACGAATTTCTTGCACAATACATCCAAGGTCTCGCACTGTCTCGCCGTCTTGCCACGCGTCACTCTTCAGCTTTTCAATATTTTCTTTTTTCTTCTCCAAAACGTGTCGCCATTTGTCGAGCGGGTGGCCAGAAATGAAAAGCCCGAGCAATTCTTTTTCCCATTGGAGTTTTTGATCTATTGATATTTCAGGAACTTTCTTCAGGCGAATATCATGAAATTGCTCAATACCACCAAAGAGACTTCCTTGCGAGGCATCGTTTGAGATGTTCGTCTTGTGATACTCAAGCATGTCTTCTAAATTGCCGTAGAGCACACCACGGTCGCCCAGGTCATCAAGCGCGCCCGACATCACAAGTGCTTCGAGTGACTTTTTGTTTAGATTTTTGTGCGTGACGCGCTGGAGGAAATTTGAAATAGAAGTGAATGGTCCACTAGATTTTCTTTCGTTAATGATGGCATTTCCAATATCAACACCAAAGTTTTTGATAGAATAGAGTCCAAAGCGAATTTCATCTTTCCCAGTTTCTTGATTTGGTACTACGGTAAATGAGCCGTCACTGAAGTTTACATTTGGAGGAAGCACAAGAATGTCGAGCTTTTTGCAGTCGTCGATAGACTCGGCAACTTTTTCTGTGTCACCAGCTTCTGCAGAGAGGACACTTGCCATGTACTCGGCAGGGTAGTTGGCTTTTAAGTACGCGGTGATGTACGCCACGCGACCATACGAAACAGAGTGCGCCTTATTGAAACCGTACGCCGCAAAAGGCTCAATCCATGTCCAGATTTGTTTTGCTTTTGCCTCGCTCCATCCTGAGTGAGAAATACAGCCTTTGATAAATTTTTCTTTTTGCGCTGCCATTTCTTCAGGAATTTTTTTACCGACGGCTTTTCGGAATTTATCCACCTCGCCCCATGAGTAGCCGGCGAGATTGTGCGCCATCATGAGGAGATCGTCTTGATACACAAGAATGCCGTACGTCTTTTCAAGAATCGGCTCAAGAGCAGGGTCGAGGTATGAGATTTTACTTCGATCGTGTTTACGAGCAATGTATTCAGGGATAAATTGAATTGGTCCTGGACGATACAGGGCAACCATCGCGTTTATATCGTGAATACTTGTTGGTTTGAGCTCAACCAAATATTTTGTCATGCCATCACCGTTTAGCTGGAAAAGGTCAGCGGTCTCACCACGAGCAAGCATTTCAAATGTCTTTTGATCGTCGAGCGGAACACGGTCAATATCAATATCTACGTCAAAACGTTTTTTGACGAGGTCGGTTGTGTTTTTGATAATCTTTAAGTTTTTGAGACCAAGGAAGTCAAACTTAAGAAGTCCGGCTTCTTCGATGGTGTACATGTCGTACTGAGAAATGATTTTCTTTTCGCCTTTTGGGTCGTACTGAATGGGGGTGAAGTCAGTAAGCTCAGTAGGCGATATGACAACTCCTGCCGCGTGAATAGATACATGTCGAGCACAACCCTCAATTTTTTTTGCGGTGTCGATCACAGTGCGCACTTCCATTTCTTTTTCATAGAGCTCTTTGAGTTCGGGAGTGATTTCAAGTGCATGCTCGATAGTCATGGGGAAGCCTTGTGAGCCCATCGGGATTAGCTTTGCAATTTTGTCGCCGAGTGTGTATGGATAGCCGAGTGCTCGAGCAACGTCGCGCACAGAGCCACGCGCTGCCATGGTACCAAATGTGCCAATCTGCGCCACTTTGTCCGCACCATATTTTTTTCGGGCGTACTCTACCATTTCGTCGCGCCTGTCGTCGGCATAGTCCATGTCGATATCTGGCGCAGAAGGGCGCTCTGGATTTAAGAAACGTTCAAATGGAATCTGAAATTCAATCGGATCGATGTTGGTAATGCCAGAGAGGTAGGTGACCATAGAGCCCGATACTGAGCCTCGAATATTTGAAAGAATGCCGTGTGCTCGGGCGTAGTGGAGGAGGTCTGCTACAACAAGGAAGTAGGGACTGTAGCCTTTTTGTTTGATCACTGCAAGCTCGTACTCCACGCGCGCAAGTGCAGCTTCTGTTTTTTCTACCTGACGCCGTTCGAAACCTTCAAAGACAATTCTCCGAAGTTCATCATCTGCTGTTTTGCCCTCGGGAATTTCAAGATTTGGAAACACCCATTTTCCGAGTGTGATTTCAAGGTTGCACATCTCTGCCACTTTTCGAGTGTTGTCGACTGCTTCGGGAATGTCTCTGAAGTATGCGTACGCTGTTTTTGTATCAATAAAAGAGTAGTCGTCTCGGCCAAAGCCGTATTTGTGTTCACGACCTTCGTTTTGAATACCAACAAGTACTTCGTGCGCATCGCGATCGTCACTTTCAAGGTAGTATACGTTTTGTGAGGCAACAAGAGGAACACCAAGTTCTTTTCCAAGTGCTATTAAACCATCACGAATCGGTTTTGCGTTTTCGTATCCAACCTGGGCGACAAGTTCAATGAAATAGTTTTCTATGCCAAATATAGATTGATGCTCACGTACAACTTCTTTTGCGCGCTCCTTGTCGATTAAAATTGTTTTCGAAAGTTCGCCTCCTGGCCCACCGGAAAGACAAATGATGCCTTCGTTGTGTGCTCGTAAAAGGTCTTTGTCTACTCGAGGTTTGTAATAAAACCCTTCGAGGTTCGACTGTGTGACGAGCTTGATCAAATTTTTATAACCAGCCTCGTTCTTTGCAAGCAAGGTAAGGCGGTGGCGACGCGTGTCTTCTTTGCTGTCTCTGTCAAAGCGAGTACGCGTGGCCACAAAGGCATCAAGGCCGATGATAGGCTTTATACCCGAGTCTTTGCATTTTTTATAAAACTCAATTGTGCTGTACATGTTGCCATTTTCAGTGATGGCAAGGGCTGGCATTTCGAACTCTTTTGCGCGCTCAACAAGCTGATCAATTTTTGCAAGACCTTCAAGAAGGGAATAGTGAGAATGAGTATGTAGGTGAATAAACGGCTCCATTTCTCTCAGTATACCTGGTAGAGTAGAAAGGTGCGAAATCGTCTAAAAAAAGATGCATATACAGTAGGAATTGACGAAGTTGGCCGCGGCCCACTTGCTGGGCCGGTGGCTGTGGGCGTGGTTCGAACTCGTCTAGCAAGAAAAGAATACTCCGAGCTTCTCCGCGGTATTCGTGACTCAAAAAAAGCAACAGAGAAAGAGCGAGAAAAGTGGTACGCAAAAGCACAGGTTTGGAAAAAAGCGGGGAGTATTGATTTTACTGTTGTATTTCAAAGTGCGTCATACATAGATAGAAGCGGTATTGCTCAGGCTATCAGGTGGTGTGTGCAAAAAGGGGTACAAACTATTCATGGAGCTTTTGACGATGAATATCTACTCGACGGAGGACTACGTTTGCCAGAAGAGTTTATGCATCAAAAGACAATTATACGAGGGGATAGCACAGAGCCACTCATTGCGCTTGCCGCAACTATTGCCAAAGTGGTGCGAGACAGAAAAACGAAGAGTTATGCAAAAAAGTATCCTGCGTACGGATTTGCCGACAACAAGGGGTACGGCACGTATACGCATCGGCACGCCATTAAAAAATTTGGTTTAAGTGCGATCCATCGAAAGACGTTTTGCAAAAAGCTGTATCTAAAGTAAACTAAAAACACTATTTTCAATAGGGAATGTGTCTCGATGACACTCGAGTTCTTTTCGATCACAACCGATGAGCGACTTCAAAAAAAATGGTCGAGGTCAGATCTAAAGACTGTGGAGGCTCTTCTTCGAGAAGCTCTTTACGTAAGAAATGGATCAACGACTACTCCGCCTGCGGGATTTCAGGTAGCTGATATCGAGCAACTTAGGGAAACTCTGCGTGCTATTGCAAGGGAAAGACATGGCGATACTTCAAGCACGTCTCTTTCTCGTGTTAGAGAATATTTTGAGGGGGAGATTGGGGTTTGCCGATCGGCTATGGGGTATATGGCATAAGAGCCCGCGTAGGACGCGGGCTCTTTTCAATTACACATATTAATTGTATACTTTTCATATATGGTAGTACGAATGCGACATACGCGCGGACACACTCGAAATCGTCGAAGTCATCATGCGCTTACAAATGTACCAGTAGTGAAAACAAAAGGCGACGGAATTCGTCTCAATCACACTGCGTCAAAAGAAACAGGTACCTACAAAGGTAAACCTGTAAAAGCTCTTCAGAGAAAGCTTGATAAAAAGCTTACAAAGAAGGCTCCAGCAAAATCAAAACCTGCTAAAAAAAGTAAATAAACCAAACGCTCTCTAGTCATTGAGCGTTTTGGTATAAAATAAATTTGTTCTTTATATATGTCTAATCGTCATGTTGCTCGCTCGGTTGTTGTGCAAACCCTTTTTGAAGGGGATATGCAAGGGTGGCTTTTGTCTCCGTCTGAACACAAAGAAGAGTTCAATACGTCGCTTGAACGAAATAGCGAAGAAGCGCTTCTTGGTAATAAGCTTCAAGATTTCGCCTCTCAGCTCCTCCAGCTTTCTCTTGCAAAGCGAGGTACTTTGGATGAAATAATCATGAAAGCCGCTCCTGAGTGGCCGCTTGAGAAAATTGCAAATGTTGATCGTAATATTTTACGTCTTGGCCTTGCTGAGCTTTTGTATGGCGACCGCACGCAAGTGCCACCAAAAGTTGCTATCGACGAAGCTATTGAACTTGCTAAAAATTTTGGTGGCGAGACAAGTGGTAAATTTGTAAACGGTGTACTTGGCGCTATCTACAAAGAGATGGGTGAGCCGGGGAAATTTGAGAAAAAGAAAGACAAAGAAATACCGGTCCAACAAAAAACCACAGAGTTACCGATCGAACGCTTGGGCGGGGCAGTGGTGTATGCAAAAAATAGTGACGGGACTGTATACCTCGCGCTTGTGCACGATATTTTTGGAAAATGGACGCTCTCAAAAGGTCACCTCGAAGACGGGCTTGATGTGGTAGACGCTACGGTCACCCGTGTCCGTGAAGAGCTTGGACTTCCGATTAGCATTGAACAAAAAATAGGCGAGAATGAATACGTTGCGGTCAACCTTGAAAAACAAAAAGTTCGCAAACAAGTGACGTATTATTTGGCTCAGGCACCGTTTCAAGAAATCGCGTTTACAAGTGAAGGGGGGCTTGATGATGCAAAGTGGTTTTCACTGCAAGAGGTCCCAGAGCTGCCCTTATATTCAGATCTGGTACCACTTTTGTCTAAAGCAATTGACATTATTACAAACAAATAACTTGCACATATAGCCATTTTCGTGTAGGAATGACTACAAACACTCATGATAGACGTTACTCAGTTCGAGAAAAATGTTGGCGTTGCTTTCAAAGATAAAGCGCTTCTCAAGCAGGCATTTATTCACCGTTCTTACATTAATGAAAATCCAAAAACAGGTCTTGCTCACAATGAGCGACTTGAGTTTTTGGG
>JALHNF010000042.1 GCA_022843645.1 Minisyncoccota bacterium
TCTTTTATTTCTTTTGACCGGAAGGGGGTCAGGCTTTATTGCCATCGAGATCCATTTTCGTTTTGGCTATGGAATCACAAAGACGAGCTTCGTGACGATGAGCTCTTTCTCGAGCGGTTTTTACGAGAAGGAGATACGGTCATTGATGTCGGCGCAAATATTGGACTACTCACCCTTCGTGCCGCAAAGATTGTCGGTAGTGGGGGAAACGTACATGCCGTAGAGCCTCATCCTGAGACGTATACATGGCTCCAAAAAAATATTATTAAAAACGGATATAACAACATAGCGACATACAACACAGTGATTGGAGACGAAGAAAAAAAAGTCTCGTTCACCAACTTTGCAATTAAGGACGTGAACAAAGTTTCGGATAGAGAGGGAACGATTATGCTTCCAATGACAACCCTCGACATGCTGTTTCCAAATGTGTGGCGATGTATGCTCTTAAAAATAGACGTCGAAGGGTACGAGCTACAGGCACTTTTTGGTGCTGAGAAATTGATTCATAAGACAGATGTCATTATGTTTGAAAGTTCGCCAAAGAACTTTAACCTACAAGGGTATCAATTGCAACACATTCTCAAGTACCTCGAACTACAAGGTTTTTCCGTATATACCGTAGCCAAAGACTTTTCAATTGCCCGTATTCCGCTTGGCTATGAAACAAAGGTAAAGTACGAAAATCTCTTTGCAGCAAAAGATATATTCTTCTTGCAAAAAAGACTCAGCGCATAAAACAAGGTGGTATACTAGGGAGATGAAGCGTTTTTTTATTGGAGGACTCGTCGGAGCTTTAGTCATTGCTCTTGGTGTCGGAATGATGATGCAGACACGAGAGGCTGACCAAAACGAAAGTGTACAAACCGACATTGTGCGTTCAGACGATGTATCTCAACGGGTAGCTATTTCGGTAGATACAAAAGAAGAAAAGAAGGGAAACGTTACATATTCACTCACTCTTCCCCGCATCTCTGGCGCACCGATATTAGAGAAGAATATCCGTGAGTATGTAGATGGATTTGTGCGTGCTGTGGAGATGGCTTCAAAAGACGTTACGTTTGAGGGCGCATCAAGCGAGTACTCTCTGTCTATTAACCATACTATTATTCGCAATGATGCTTTGCTTACTGTCATTCGTATGTCGGCATATGAGTTTACTGGTGGGGCACACGGTAATCCAAGTTTTGCTTTTTTTATGTACGATCCACGCACTATGCGTATGGTTGGTGAGGATGAAATTTTTAAGAATAGAAAAGATGAAAAGCTACTTAGTATTGTGAGTGAACGCTTGAAAAACAATCCACAATACTCCTTCGAAGATGGTGGTACGCAAAGAAGTTATTTCTTTGATGTGAATGACCAGACTCTATTTTTAAAACAACTAAGCGAGGGGAATATTGCGCTTACAAAAAATGGTGTTTTGTTTAAATATGGCACGTACGCGCTTGGGCCATATGTGATAGGTGAGCCAGAAGTAGAGATACCAGCTTCTCAACTCCAAGATTTCCTGACTCCTCTCGCAAGTCAGCTTTTAAAGTAAGCGTGTGACAGTTCTACAAGCAATTATTTTAGGTTTAGTAGAAGGGCTCACGGAATTTTTACCAGTATCCTCAACAGCGCACCTTCTTTTGGCGCAACGATTGATGGATATCACCCTCACACAAAGCATGGTGACGTTTACTATCGCGGTGCAACTCGGCTCTATTCTTGCGGCGTTCTTCTTGTATCGAAAAAAGTTTGCATCCCTTTCTCACAATGTTGTCTTGTGCGTAGCGCTTGTACCAACGCTTGTTGCGGGGGTCTTTGTATATCCGCACCTTAAAACTATTTTTTCTCATATACTTTTTATTGTGCCGTGGACCCTTATTGTTGGCGGACTCCTCATGCTTGTTGCCGAATACGTGTATAAAAAGAAGAGGACGCCTGAAAGCGAACCAGAACTCACTGCGTACCAGAAGATTTATCTTGGGTGCGCGCAAACACTCGCGCTTGTGCCTGGAGTGTCGCGGTCTGCGTCGATGATTGTTGCGGGGCTTTTTGCGGGATTGCCACGAAATAGTCTTTCCTCATTTACCTTCATTCTTGCAGTGCCGACCATGTTTGCGGCTACAACTTATGACGTATATAAAAACGTTGAGCTTGTAAAACACGATGTTTTCTCCGTTTCCTTTTTTGTTGGTTTTACTGTTGCGTTCCTGGCAGCGTTTCTTTCTATACGTTTTATGCTTTATGTCGTAAGGCGATATACATTTGTCCCTTTCGGGTGGTACCGTGTCATACTGGGGCTTGGCATCATTCTCTTCCTGTACATATAAATTTTCTGTATACTATACTCAATAAATATGAAAGACTTTATTCGTGCCTACGGAGTTACTCTCCTTGTCGTCTGTGGACTCATGATTGGAGGTTATTTTTACATTCAAAATCGGTCACTTCAAGGTATCTCTAAGCTTGATGAAACACAAGTTGCTCAGTTGATTGAAACTGTTGGAAAACATATTGTGTTGCCTGAACCTCTTACTGTGGCCGAGGTAGAGGTTGCTACCGTACAAAACGCTGAGAGTCTTAGACAGTCAAGTCAGTTCTTTAAAGAGGCACAAAACGGTGATCAGCTTCTTATCTTTCCTACAAAACTC
This sequence comes from Minisyncoccota bacterium, assembly GCA_022843645.1. Taxonomy (GTDB): domain Bacteria; phylum Patescibacteriota; class Minisyncoccia; order Phycocordibacterales; family UBA5272; genus JALHNF01. The sequence continues at coordinate 2,640 of JALHNF010000042.1, forward strand.
GTGCTTTTCCGCCCGAGTAACAATAGAATCGTCAACATGAGCGCTCCAAGTGGTGTGCAAGACACAACAAGTAGTGTCGTTGCAATTGCAACAAGCACAAATCAAACCGCAACTTCAACAAGTGCTGCTCAGCCGACAGTTGTTTCGCGAACGCTTACTGTTGAAATAAGAAATGGAAGTGGTAAAACCGGGCTCGCTGGAACCGTCAAGACAAAACTCGCGTCATTTCCACAGGTTGAAGTGGTTAAAACAGGGAATGCTTCAAAAGATTCATACGAAAGTACAGTTATCGTGAACAAAGAAAACTTCATGCTTCCAGACATAAGTAGTGTCTTAAAAGGTTCGACACAGACAGCGCTTCCTTCTGGTGAAGGAGAAACAACTGCCGACATACTTATTATTCTTGGGAAGGATACACAATAGTTTTCTATGCGAGAGAATCGCTCACCTTGGATTCATCAGCTTGATGTACATCGACAAACAAAACGTATAGATACAGATGTGCTGACCGATGTTGTTATTGTTGGTGGGGGAATTGCTGGAATAGCAACAGCTTTTTTCCTCTTGAAATACACTAACAAAAACGTCGTTTTATGTGACCGTGATAAAATAGGCCATGGCGCGACAGGGCACAATGCTGGACAAATCGTAAGCTACTTCGAGCGGCCATTTAAAGATCTAGTGTCTGAGTTTGGACTTGACATGGTTGCTCGGGCACAGCGAGATGTTGAAAATGCGTGGCAACTTCTTGATGAGATATACACGGACGCAGGCTTAGATATTCCTGTGTCTCGCTTCGAAGGTCATATGGGTATTCGTACCAAAGAGCAGCTCACTGCGTATCTTGAAGATATGAAGTTACGCGTTGCAGGAGGTTTGAATAAAGAAATAATGCGTATTGCTATCGAGCTCAGTGATGTATACCAAGACACACTTGCGTCGTTCGCTGGACTCTATGAATATGTTCCCCACGAGGAAATACTGCATCGTCTAGAGACAGACAGCAAAGCGTTTTTTGCAAGCCTTTCATTTCAAAAAGGAGTGACTAACAGTGCGCTTTTTGTTCAAGAAGTTGCACTCTACATACAACAGAAATACGGAGATCGTTTTAGTTTGTTTGAGCATACAAATGTCTCCAAAGTTGTTCTCAAGGCAACAAGTATCTTACTTGATGTTGGTGAGCACACTGTTTCGGCAGAAAAAGTAGTTCTCTGCACCAATGGATTTGAAAGCTTTTCGATTTTTACAGAAGAAGGGCTTGAGCTCAACAAGAGATTCCACGCTCGGGTGTATGGACAAGTTGCTTACATGTCTGGGTATACTGGGCCGGTGGCACACCCTCCAACAGCAATTAGCTATCTAAAAGAAGATGTTCCTGGCCCAGAGGCAAACTATAATTATCTCACTCGACGACCGTTTGAAGTAGAGAAAGATGTTAAGCATGATTTAGTATGCGTGGGTGGCCCTACGGTGCCTTTATACGAAGAAAACGCATACAAAGATAGCAACGAATACCCAGAGTCTGTTGTCGAAGAGCTCGATACATTTCTTGAGACAACATATAAGTATGCGCATGGTCGGTCCCCGCAGTATAAGTTTACATGGCATGGGCTTATGGGCTACACAAAAAACTATGTCCGCATGATAGGCCCTGATCCCACACACTCACAGGTGCTGTATAATCTCGGATGTAATGGTGTTGGTATTTTGCCATCTCTTTGTGGTGCAAAGAAGATAAGTGACCATGTCCTCGGCAAAGAGATACCTCCATCTATGTTTGATGTGAGGGAGTAATCATGAATACTCAGCATATGTTTTCCATACTCGAGAACGAATACATTGTATTTTTACTCGTCCTACTTTTTCTTGTCATTATTTTTAGGATAGGTAAAATAGTTTTTCCGAAAGATGTGTATTTCATCCGTCACGGCGAGACGCTTTTAAACAAGGAGCATGTTCGGCAGGGGAGCGAGGGAGGGCTTTCAGAAGAAGGGAAAGAGCAGGCAATGAAGACAGGCCTCCGTCTTTCAAAAATGCATCTTGAGCACATGTACGTAAGTCCGTATGAGCGCACCCAAGAAACGGCGGAAATTATCAATCAATACACGCATATACCAGTTTCCTATACACCGCTACTTGCCGAACGAAAGAATCCGACAGATATTATTGGCAAGAAATACGATGATCTTGAAGTTGAAAAGATCGTCAATCAAATAGATCTGAGTAACCATGATCCTGATTTTCGATTTTCTGATGAAGAGAACTTTAGTGACATGCAACAGAGGGCGCAGAAACTACTTTCTTTTTTGGCAGTACGGCCATATACGCGTATCGTGTGTGTCACACATGGCATTTTCCTTAAAATGGTATTGGCGCATATTACCTATGGTGCCCGACTCACTCCGCTTACTCACGCAACCCTCACGTATTTAACCACAGTCCACAATGCAGGTATCACGCTTCTGAGGTATAACCCGTGGAATAGATTCCTTGGCAAAAATGTTTGGACTATCGTTGTTTTCGACGATGTTTCCAAGCTATAGTTTCTCGTCTTTTTACATAACCAATCACGCATACTTCGTTTTTCTTTCCCAAACCTACCTCTTCCTCAATAAAAATGAAGTACTGACTCTTGGCCTGTAAAGTCATTCAAAGAAGTGGTCATCTTTCAAAACCCTCACTGTTGTCTCTATTAAAGTTTGCTACACTGTATGCATGCGTGATCTTTTTTCTTCATACGAATTCTCAAATGCACATGATGTGACAGAGGCATACAGCACCGATGCCAGCATCTTTTCTGTGGTGCCACAA
>JALHNF010000043.1 GCA_022843645.1 Minisyncoccota bacterium
GGAAGATCTCTGAAATTCATGGTTTCTGGGTCAACAGAACCTTTAAATGTTCCGATACCTATTTCGTACGAATTACGCATGTCAATCACTTTGAATTTCCTTCCTTCTCGATACCACGCGTGCAGTTCTTCTGGCTTTAGATGTGGTGCGGTTTCTACGCTTGGGTCAAGTGGGACATCAGTAATTTTTGTGGTCACTATTTCAGGGCGAACTTTGACGGAAAGTCGTGGAAATGCGTCTTCCGGTCCAGTACTTTTTTTCCAGTGAATATCAGAAAAACGAGGGTCCTGTACCATCTCTTCTATGTAGTCTTCCGTTGCTTTTCGTGTGCCTCCCACAGTGCCGTTTATACCCTCTTTTGCCACGATGATACGTCCTTTCAGATTAAGACGCTCACAGAGCTCTTTTTGACTCTTACAAAAGCTCTCTGGATCGGCTATGCTTACGTATTTATAGTATAAAAGTATCTGGAAATCCATAATCAACAGTTTATCCCAAAAAACCACAAAAACGCAAAAAAAGAGGTGTCAGCAGTGTGATAGTATGAGACACATGCGAGGCCAAGAAAGTCCATTTGTTGATAGAATTCCCCCTCAAGATCTTGAGGCTGAAAAAGCACTGCTTGGCTCAATCATGCTTCGGCCTGATGTTGTCTTTGATATTTTAGATGCGGTTGAGCCAGAATCATTTTACTCAGAGCGTCACAAAGTTATTTTTAAAGCAATGCTTGAGCTTGCGTCAAAGCGTGAGCCGATCGATCTTCTTACTGTTACCACTAAATTACGCGAACAAAAAGAGTTAGAAACAATTGGTGGTACGCCGTATGTTTCCGAATTGCTCAATACTGTTCCTTCCGCCACAAATGTCGATTACTACGCAGAGATTGTTCGTCGAAAAGCTGTCCTTCGAAATCTGATCAACGCATCACACTACATAGGCGAGCTTGCATATAGTGAGCAAAAAGAGCTCGAACATGTCCTTGAAGAGGCGGAAAAACGAATGTACAACATCACTAACATCTCGAAAGGTCAGAAGCTTGAAAAAATCAAAGACCTCCTTGATGACGCCTGGGATCGTTTTGAAAAGTTACAGCAGTCTGGGCACGAGCTTCGCGGAGTGCCAACTGGCTTTAAAGAAATAGATAGCAAACTTTCTGGTTTTCAGAAGTCGGACCTTATTATTTTAGCTGCGCGGCCGTCTGTAGGTAAAACATCACTTGCACTTGACTTTGCTCGTCATGCGGCGGTGAAAGAAAATATTCCTGTTGCTATTTTTTCACTAGAAATGAGCAAGCAGCAGCTCGTTGACCGTATGGTCTCGGCTGAGTCGCAAGTCGACTCGTGGAAGCTTCGCACCGGAAAGCTCTCTTTAGATGAAGACTTTGAGCGCTTGCAACATGCGATTGCTCGCCTTGCGCAAGCTCCTATCACAATCGACGACCAGGCAGGCAACACCATCATGCGTATGCGAAGTGTGATACGTAGATACAATGCGCAGCATCCCGAAGCGCCAATCGGGTTTGTGATTGTCGACTATTTGCAACTCATGACCACAACAAAAAGTTACGACAATCTGGTCAATCAAGTGACAGAAATTTCGCGCTCCTTGAAAGGTTTGGCAAAAGAGTTTAGTGTGCCAGTGCTCGCGCTGTCACAGCTCTCTCGTGCAGTGGAGAGCCGTGGTGGTAAACCTCGCCTTTCAGACTTGCGCGACTCAGGTTCAATTGAGCAAGATGCGGATGTGGTTGCGTTTATCCACCGTGAGGACAAGTACCAAGACAATCCAGACAAGCCAAACATTGTTGAGATTTTAATTGAAAAACACCGAAATGGTCCGACAGGAAAAGTTGAGCTGTACTTTGACGACAAAAAGACAAGTTTTCTTTCTGTTGAGAAAAGTGACTTTACTGGAGCGTCATTTTAATTATTTTTTGTACTATGGATGCAATAGAAAAACTCACAGAATTATTTACGCGTTTCCCTGGCATTGGTCCTCGCCAAGCACGGCGTTTTGCGTATTTCATCCTCACTCAAACATATGAAAATTACGAGGCTCTGGTTTCAGGGATGGCGCAGGTGCGAAAAGACGTAGCGCAGTGCCCTATGTGTTTTGTGTATTTTACAAAAAAAGGCACAGAATCTTTGTGTTTGCAGTGTCGCGACACAACACGAAGTGCCCAAGTGCTTCTTGTTGTAGAAAAAGATGTCGACTTACAAGCTATCGAAAAAAGCAAAATGTACAATGGATACTATTTTGTGCTCGGAGGCACTATTCCTATTCATGAAGAAAAACCATCAAGCAAGGTGAAGGTTCAGGATCTTATCCGTGTCATTCATGCACGCAAAGCGCAAGGTCTTTCCGAGGTAATCGCTGCCCTTTCTGCTACCCAAGAAGGAGATAATACATACGCGTACCTTAAAAATATTCTCAATCAGCATGTTCCGGACCTTAAGGTAAGCATCTTGGGACGAGGACTTTCAACAGGTACAGAAATTGAATACATAGATCCAAGCACATTCAAAGAAGCATTACATCACCGTACATAAAAAAGAAAACCGACCCTGCATCCCATGCAAAAAGGTCGGTCGTGTGAAAAATCTATCAGATTAAGCCTCGGCTGCTTCGGCTCCGGCTTTTAAGAGTTGGTCGTGGAGACCATGCTTTTTTGCTAGGTCTCTTGCGAGCGTCGTCCGCCCTAATGCGCGCAAGACCCGACATAGTTGGCCAACCTGGATGACCCTTTTGGTTGCCTCGATGGCGTCAAGGTCTGTTGGTATTTCATTGCTATTCCACAGAAGGAAGCATATGTGTTCCTTGTCGATTCTTGCTGATATTGACCGCCCTCTGTGTACTTCTATTTGGTACCAGAGAGCATATATGAGTACTTCGGTCTCGAAGCTCACATGATCACACCACAGCGCTTTTGTGAGGTGATATTCTGAGAAGTGTCTCAGTTTCAGTCGCCACCATATAGTCGCAATGACCAAGTGCTCGTCTGCACTTTTTGGACGTGAAATCAGGAAGTAGACCAAGACCCAAAAAGAACATATAATCTTTTGCCGCACCCAAAAAAGGCGGTCTTTTCTGGGAATAGGTAGTCGCGCACGAACGCGCGCGTGCCCCAAGGCACTGTAGTAAGCACTCAGCTTACCGACATTTGTGATGTTCTTAGAGAAATTCTCCAGAACCCCATCCGGACCCCAGAACTCACCTGTCCAGTTTTTCGGGTTTTTATTGCCACTCATTGCACTTGCTCCTGATTGTGGGTGTGTCAATCTTATAACACACAAAACAAATAAAGTAAAACTCTCGCCATGTAGCGAGAGTTTTACTTTACTTGATTGAACCAATTTTCACTTGTACAAAGTGTTGTCGGTGTCCATTCTTTTTTTGGTATCGGCTTTTGGCTTTATACTTCAAGACGATAAGTTTTGGGGCTCGGTCTATCTTTTCTACTGTAGCTTCTACTTGTGCGCCCGCTACGTATGGAGCGCCGATAGATGTTGATGCTCCGTCTACGAGAAGTACTTTGTCAAAGACAACCTTGTCTCCTACTTTCTGTGTATCTGAAAGCTTTTCAATCTTAATAGAGGTGCCTTTGGCAACCTTGTACTGCTTTCCACCTGTTTCGATAACTGCAATTTCCATAAGTACGTATAATACCCTATTTTTTGCCTTTTGCAAGAGTGTTTTTGGGGTCTAATTTCCAGGCATCTATTTTTTTGTGGTCGCCAGAAAGGAGGACTTCTGGGACTTTGAACTTCTTTTTTTTGTGGGTATATGTTTCTGGACGTGTGTATATTTCATGAGAAGAAACTCGATTTTCTTCTGGCGAAGCAGTGTTTCCGAGCACGCCTTCTATGTGTCGAGAAATAGCGTCAATAATCACCATTGCCGGCAACTCTCCGCCGGTGAGGACATAGTTTCCAATACTCACAGGCTCTGCTTTGAGAATCTTTTCTACTCGAGCGTCGATGCCTTCATATCGGCCACAAATTAAAACGATATCGGTATACTTTTTTGTAGTCACTGCGCGAGCAGTCTCGTTTGAAAAAAGTGTTCCACCTGGAGAAAAAAGAATAGTTTTTACTTTTGTTTTTTTATATCGAGTGATTTTCTTTTTTGCTTTGTCGACCGCACGAATAATTGGGTCGACAGTCATCACCATGCCCGGGCCCCCTCCGTATGGCCGGTCATCAACCCGTTTCCATTTATCTCTGCTTTCATCTCGGGGATTATAAAAAAAGAAAGAAACTTTTTTTGCGTCTTGAGCGCGTTTTAGTATTGAGTCGCCAAGGTACGACTCAAACATGTTTGGGAAGAGGGTAATGATATGAAAACGCATGTATGTGACTACTATACACAAAAAACACCATTTTGTGGCGTTTTTTGCTTTGGATTTAGAGCCCTTTGATTTCCTGCATCACCTGTTCTACGGTTGGCACTTCTGGTGTTGGGCGTCTGTTTGCGCTACGGTCGCTGCCGGCAGGCTCATTAATTTTTAGGTTCACTCGGGCGTTATTTTTCATTCCTACAACTCGGAGAATAGTTCGAATTGCTTTTGCGGTTGCCCCCTCTTTTCCAATAACCTTCCCCATGTCGACAGGGTTGATATCAAGTGTGAGGAGTACTCCCATTTCGTCTACCTTGCGGTCTACTTTTACATCATCGGGATTGTCTACTAATGCTTTTACTACCATTTCAAGAAATGCTTTGTCTTCCATACGTCTTTTTGATTATAGAGCTAGGTAAGCACGTGCTTACACTCTACAGTATATAGAATATTATTCTCTGGTCAATTTCAATAAAAAATGACACATATTGCTCGTGTCATTTTTCTTGTATTTATTTTTTAGCAACCTCTTTTTTCTTTGACGGGAGAAGGTTTCGCTTTTTGCCCTCCACGATTCCTTTGTTAATGAGGAGGTTAAAGACTGTGTCAGACGGCTTCGCTCCCACAGAAAGCCAGTGCTTTACACGGTCGACATTTGGATTGAATACACCCATTTTTACATTGTATGTACCAACAATCTCGACACCTTTTCCAGACTGAGCTGCATTCTTTGAGTCAGTAACCACAAGGCGGAAATGTGGGTCGTTTTTTCGTCCTATTCGTTGAAG
>JALHNF010000044.1 GCA_022843645.1 Minisyncoccota bacterium
CCATCTTTCTTCTCTTGAGACATTTTTTGATATGTAATGCCGATAAAGCCAAGGCGACCTTCTTTTGACAAGACTTCAAAATGCGTGCCAACAAAATGCCAAAAAAGTGCATCCCATATATCTTTCCATTCACCTTTTTTGTAATTACTCATTTTTAAAATATACGCCGATCCAGAAATGTAGGGCTTTGTGGTGATTAAACCTCCATCTGCATACAGTGCCATACTATACACATTTGGCACCATCACCCAGTCGTATGCGTCAATGTACATTTCCATAAACCAGCGATACACATCATCCGGCTTACACTGACACAAATTCATGAAATTTCCCATAATCATGAGCCTTGGAATATGGTGCGTGTAGGCATACTGCAAAGCAGTTTTGACGGTGTCGTCGACAGGAAGTATTCCCGTTGTGCCCTGCCAAAAAGATTCTGGCAATGGACGCGTGGCATTAAAATAATTACTTGTGCGTATCTTTGTACCCATATACACATATATCGCCCGCATGTATTCTCTCCAGCCAATAATCTGTCGCACAAAACCTTCAAGCGACGCGAGTGGCACTGTATTCTTTTCTGCATACAGAAGAGTTTCTTGCAAAACATATTCCGGAGTTAAGAGTCCTACGTTTAAAAGTGGCGAGAGAATACTGTGGAACAAAAAGCTTCCTTCGGTAGTTACCGCATCTTCGTATGGGCCAAACAAACTAAGCTTCTCTTTCAAAAAAGATGCAAGCCAGACCTTTGCCTCGGCATGTGTGACTGGGTAAAAAAATGCCTCTGTGCTTCCATAATTTTGTGCGAAATGTTTGTGCACATATTCTTTTGCTTCAACAACATACGAACTTATGTTTGGTGTTGGATTCTGTGGCAACACGATATCGTGGGGAATCTTTTTTCTGTTTTCTGTGTCAAACGACCACTTCCCTCCCGCGGGTGTGCCATCTTTTTCTACCAATATATTGAGTCGTGTGCGTTGCCACTCATAAAAAGATTTCATCTGAAACTTTTTGTTTTTTTGAATGAGCGGCAAAAAGAAGCTGTCGAGTGTTGCTTGTGGAGTAAGAAAAAGTGGTGTGTCAAAAATAGTGTAGGTGATATGTGTGTATGTAAGTGCTTTAGTGAGCTTTGCGTGAAGCCAATTGTCGGTAACATCACAAAAAGAAACATGCGTTATACCCTCTTTCTGCAAAAGAAGGGCGATGTCTTCAGTCTTTGTAACTTCAGAAAATGCTACATACTCCACATGAAAACCTTTTTCCACAAGCAGTGCCTTGTACGCCTGCATGCTCGCACGATGAAATATGAGTTTTTGTTTATGAAATGTGTACTGCGTAAACATGAGCGGCTCTTCAATCAGAAAAACACGCGTGGCCTTTTCGATACACGGATGATGCTCAAATAATTGATGTGGATATACTAAAACAGCTTTTTTCATATCACATAGTTTTTTTACTCTTTCGACACCTATCGCTACAATATCTTATTTCGTCCCACTGCCCTCGACTATTCCAGCGTTTGCGATTGTGAAATGGTCTCTTGCAAGATTCGCACACTTTTACTTGATTTTGAAGTACTCTTTTTTGCATATCACAAATATCGCTCGCATTTTTTCCAAAACGACATAAAGCCGCCGGGAATATCGATAACCTCTGGAAACAGATACTCAGAGTCACTTGCTTCTCCTGGCCAATTAAAAAGAGCAGGATGATGCTTTTTATATACAACCACATCAGAAAGCAGTGTTTCAAGATCGCTCATTTTTCCATAGAACACTTTTAGGTCGAGAATATTTTTTGATAACGCAAGAAAAAAAGTAATACGTTTTGCACTCATGGGAAACATCGCAAGATCATCCATATCAATAAAAAGAATTTTTTGTACATCTGTACTCCTAGCTGGCTGCCAGTATGGGTCGAGTGTCCACATGCTATAGAGCCATGTTTCTGTTTTCTTTAGTTCAGAAAGTGACATGCTTTCACGCAGAAGCGCCACGTCGTCTAGCACTAGCTCAAAAGATTTGTTCTGAGAAAGCTCATCGGGTACATTTCCGCCTAAAAGCATATTCACTGGCTTGTCCAAGTACGTTTTGTACTGGCTTGCAAGCGCATATTTATTTATCATCTCTTGGTTTGCCACATACTGCTTTGCTGAAAAAGTGCCCGCTACCCACTGCCACGAAAGCGTGTTGGACGCCCTGTCACCGTCGAGTAAATGGTAATACATATGTCGAGCACCTTCCCACCACGAAGTTTTGGAAATGTTTGCCACAAGCATTGCCATCCACATGCGTGCATGATTGTGCACATATCCATGTGCTTCTAAGCCAACGAGCGCGTTGTCGATAGCTTGTATGCCCGTCTTTTTTAAAAGGTACGCCTCAGGAAGTCCGCTTTCATGTACCACGTTTTCTTGTGGATGTTTTAAAGACCAAAAAATAGCGTCGCCTTCTTTTTCCCATGTTCGCTGAAAAAATTCCCGCCACGCAAGCTCAAAAATAAATGTGTACGACTGTTGCACAGAATACTTTTTTAAAACTACATCACGAAGATGTCGAAGCGAGATGTATCCGTGTGTAATGTACGGCGACAAGTGCGTTACTTTCCCACACAGAAAATTTCTACTTTTGCCATATTCTATAGGGTCGATAGCGCGCACCCGTTCACGTATTGAATCTTCGTCTGTGGGGAAATGCATAGATTACTTTATAATGCCATAGTTTGCAGAACTAGACATTTCTAATTTTGGCGGAGGATGAGGGATTTCCCGATTACATCGGCAGGTACTTTTCATTATTGTTTGGAAGGATATCCGCACACTCAATGAAAAGTCTTTCAACCCCCCCACGGAGTGTTCCCAGCACTCCTTTCCTCCGCAGTTTTTTCACTGCGTTTCAAACTGCGGAGGATGAGGGATTTGAACCCTCGAACGAGTTGCCCCGTTGCTACCTTTCCAAGGTAGTGCACTAGACCACTATGCGAATCCTCCTTACATGAACACATAAGTCATCTTTCATACCTCTCGCTCATAATTAGTTTTTCTTTCCCAAACCTACCTCTACCTCAAGAAAAATTATTATTCGTTCTGGGCATGAAAGAACTCTATTATTTATACATGAAATTGCGACAGAAGAAAAACAATAACTACTCCGCATACAGTTGCGAGAATAGTTTTCCAGGAATTTTCATGCTCATGCGCTTCAGGTAAGACATGTACAGAGCTTACATACAAGAGAACTCCTGCCACAAGTGCCGCAAGAAACAGGAGAAAAGATGCAGACAGCCAAAACAGAGAGACCAGAAAGACAGCGAGAAGCGTCATCCCGATATTGATAACAAGAAAAAATCTTCTGTTTTTTGAAACGCTTGCCTGAGCAATTGCTTGAATATTCATTCCATCTAAAAACTTATGCAACACAAACGCAGCGAGCACAGCAATACCGAGACTATTTGAAACAAAATAGGCTGCGCCGAGACCAAGACCATCGATAAACGCATGGAGCGAAAGTGTGCCCACTGCCATGGTCTTGCCTGTGTGAATATGTCCATCACTGTGTGCGTGCTCGTGAAGACCACTTGCTTTTTCAAGTACATGCATTACAAGGAACCCAAGAAGAACTGCGATTGAAAGTATATGAGCTTCAACATTAAGACTTAGTGCTTCTTCAAAAAGCTCTGGAATTATTTCTAAAAAAACGAGTCCTAAAATAGCGCCTCCCGCAAAGCCAAGAGAAATGTGATTGCCTCGCAAAAGAAATCGAGCGGAAAATGCCCCGACAAGACTCGCTCCAATGATACTTAGAATAATTATTGTCATAAAAATATGCTTACCATCGCCCAGAAGCACCGCCACCACCTGAACCTCCACCACCAAATCCCCCGAAGCCTCCAGAAGAACCTCCAAATCCTCCACCCGAAGACCATCCTCCACCGCCCCTTCTGTCTCCCAAGTATTTAAGAATTGCTACGCCGTGTTTTGAAAGAAAGTAATCTACACCAAGACCAAGGAGAGCGAGAAATACACTGAGTACAATTCCAAAGGTGAGGCCAACACCAAAAAAACCGAAGAAGGTAATCAGAAACCCAGCACCGCCACCGAGCACTCCACCCAACCACCACGACTTTGTGTGCGCAAAAAGATGGATAACAATATTTACTCCCCAGACAAAGGCAAAGATAATGAAGAAAAGAATTTCTTCCCAGTTTACTGGTTCGACTGGAACCGTAGTAGGAACCACCTCACCCTGTGTCGCTTCTATGATCCCATCAACCCCCAGAGAAACTCCTTGCCCATAATCCCCCTTTTTGAAAGCTGGAATGATGCGCTCTTGAATAATTGTGTTTACTTCACTGTCAACAAGCGCACCTTCAAGTCCGTATCCAACTTCAATTCGCACTTCTCTTTCTTGAACAGCAACAAGTAGTAGCACTCCATTATCAGCATTTGCTTTACCAATTCCCCACTCTTCAAACAATTTGACCGCGTAGTTTTCAATATAGTCACCGCCAAGTGTTGGAATAGTAACAACAACAACTTCATGCGATGTTGATGCTTCCAATTCAGATAGTTTTACTTCAAGCGCAGATTGCACCCCGTCTTCAATAATGCTGGCAAAGTCGTTTACATATCCCGCCGGAGACCCGGGAGAAACATACGCGTAGGCGCATACAAAAAAACCCACAACAAAAAGTGTGAGGAATACACTGTGTATGCGTGTGAGTTTTTTGAACATGAGCACCTTTTACTCGAAGTTTACAGTTGGTGCGTTGCTCGCTTGTTCCGCTGCATTAAAGAGTTCTTTCTTATCGAACCCAAATAGGTTTGCAAGCAATACACCTGGAATACGTGTGGTTGCAATGTTGTATTCACCAACAACTTCGTTGAATCG
>JALHNF010000045.1 GCA_022843645.1 Minisyncoccota bacterium
TCATCGTGCTTGCCGTCAAGAATTTCTTGAAACCCACGAATCGTCTCAGCAAGCGGCACATATTTTCCAGATCGGCCAGTGAATTGCTCGGCAACGAAAAACGGCTGAGAAAGAAACCGCTGAATCTTTCGGGCACGCAACACTGTCTTACGATCTTCTTCAGACAGCTCGTCCATACCGAGGATGGCGATAATGTCTTGTAAGTCTTTATATCGCTGAAGTACAAGCTGTACACCTCGAGCAACTTTGTAGTGTTCCTCACCTACGATTTTTGGATCAAGAATTGTTGAGTTTGAGTCGAGTGGGTCTACGGCAGGATAAATACCGAGTTCAGACAATGGACGCGAGAGCACAACTGTTGAGTCGAGGTGAGAGAATGTCGTCGCCGGCGCAGGGTCGGTAAGATCGTCCGCTGGCACGTACACTGCTTGCACTGATGTGATAGAGCCCTTGTCGGTTGAGGTCACACGCTCTTGAAGACGGCCCATTTCTGATGCAAGTGTAGGCTGATACCCCACCGCAGACGGCATACGCCCAAGAAGCGCAGAGAGCTCAGAGCCAGCTTGAGTGAAACGGAATATATTATCTACGAAAAGAAGAATGTCTTTGCCTTCTTCGTCGCGGAAGTACTCGGCCATTGAAAGTGCAGAGAGTGCCACGCGAGCACGAGCACCTGGTGGCTCATTCATTTGCCCAAAGGCAAGGACTGTTTTGTCGAGTACACCAGATTCTTCCATTTCTCTGTACAAGTCGTTCCCCTCACGGCTTCGCTCACCTACTCCAGCAAACACTGAGTAGCCTCCATGTTCTGACGCGATATTTCGAATGAGCTCCTGGATGACAACTGTCTTCCCCACACCTGCACCTCCAAAAAGACCCACTTTCCCACCCTTCAAAAATGGACAAATAAGGTCGATAACCTTGATACCAGTTTCTAGAACCTCCGCTTTGGTAGACTGCTTTGCAAATGCTGGCGCTTCGCGATGAATAGGATATTTCTTTTTAGTTTTTGGAGCCTCTTTGTTGTCGATCGGGTTGCCGGTCACATCAAACATTCGGCCAAGAACTTCAGGACCTACAGGAACAGAGATCGGCGCACCAGTATCGAGCACTTCCATACCACGCATAAGCCCATCCGTTGCACTCATAGCAACTGCTCGCACCTCATTGAGCCCAACATGCGCCGCAACTTCAAGTGTGAGCTGTGTTGGCGTACCTTGTGCATCGGTAAGTGTCACCGTGAGAGCATTGTATATCGACGGAAGTGTCCCCTCGAATAGAACGTCAACGACTGGCCCAACAACTTGTGTAATTTTTCCTCTGTTCATAAATAATATTTTTTATAATTAATTTGCTAACTCGCGGAGAGCGCAACAGCTCCGGATGATATTTCTGCGATTTCTTGGGTGACTGCGTCTTGCCTTACTCTATTGTATTTTAATTTTAACCCTTTCAACATATCAGTTGCCGCATCTGTTGCTTGCTTCATGGCAAACATGCGCGCACTGTGCTCCGAGGCATGGCTTTCAGTGAGAATTTGATGAAAGACCACATGAAGCAATTGCGGAACGACGGTCGAGAGAATTTTGCTCGCAGAAGGTTCAAATGTGTAGAGTGGTTTTGGTTTTTCTAATTCTTCTTTTACCTCTTCACTCCCCTCTGCTATTTCTTCTAATAGATTTTCAAAAGTTTTTGCAACAACAGGAAGTGTTTGGCGAATAATTGGCTTGTACGTGCTTGCTTTGACATAGTTGGTAAAGAGGGCAAAAACTGATGTGTACGTACCCGTCGCAAATTGCTCGAGCACAAAGTGTGAAAGTGCTCGCGTGTCATCGACAGAAGTATAATTTTCTAAATCTATAAAACTTGCAACAATATTGAGCTTGAGCCGTCGTGCAACTTTTTCAGAAAACTTGCCAATCGCAATAACATCTAACGACTCTTTATCGTGAGATGCAAGAAATTGTGAAAGTGCACGAGAGATATTTGTATTGTAACTTCCACACAAACCTTTATTCGAAGAAACAAGAATAAGTAGCTCTTTTGTTGCACCTTTTGGTGACACAAACAGCGGATGTACATCTATAGTCTCTTTTGAGATAGATTCGATGAGCTCAAGTGCATGCACCGCATACGGACGCACAGAGAGCGTCTGCTGCACCGCTTTCTTCATCTTCGAAACAGAAATCATCTCCATAGTACGAGTAATCTTTCGAATACTTCCTACTGACTTTATTTTTGATTTAATTATTTTTAATCCGCCAGCCATAGAGATTATTGATGTGTGCGGAGTGCCTTAAAACGCTCAAGCGCACTTCGTAGCCCTGCAATTACTTCGTCATTCCATCCTTTTTCTATAGCATCAAGAAGTGGCGCTTCTTGTTCTTGCAAAAATGTATGGAATGCTGACTCCCACACCACGACTTCTTTTGGCTCAAGTGCCGCAAGTACACCTTCATTCAAAGCAAAGATAGATGCCACCTGAAGTGCTACACGAAGTGGCGCGTTTTGGTCTTGCTTCAAAAGTTCAACCGCACGCTTTCCAAGATTGATCATTTTTTTTGTTTCAGGGTCAAGGTCTGAGTCAAACTGAGAGAAACTCTCAAGATCTCGGTATTGCGCAAGTGTGAGCTTGAGCTTTCCTGCATTCTTCTTCATCGAGGATGTCTGTGCGGAAGAGCCCACACGTGATACAGAAAGTCCCACATCAATTGCTGGACGAATACCCTTGTAGAAGAGGTTCGAGTCTAAGAAAATCTGTCCGTCAGTGATAGAAATGACGTTTGTTGGTACGTATGCAGAAATGTCTCCTGCTTGTGTTTCGATAATCGGAAGTGCAGTGATAGATCCTCCACCACTTTCTTTGTTTCGGCGACATGCTCGCTCAAGAAGTCGTGAGTGCAAATAAAACACATCTCCAGGATACGCCTCACGTCCTGGTGGACGCTTCAAAAGAAGTGAGAGTTCACGGTACGCAACGGCGTGCTTCGAAAGATCATCGTAGACGACAAGTACGTCTTTTCCTTGATCCATGAAGTATTCTGCAAGCGCCGTACCGGCGTACGGAGCAACATACGAATACACAGAGCCTTGCGACACACCCGCAAGCACAACACAGGTGTATTCCATTGCGCCAGCTATACGAAGCTTCTCTACAATTTGTGCAATCTTAGACTCTTTTTGCCCAATAGCAACATACACACAAATAGTGTTCTGACCTTTTTGATTGATAATGGTATCGATTGCGATTGTTGTTTTTCCACTTTGCCGGTCACCGATAATGAGCTCGCGCTGTCCTCGCCCAATAGGGATCATCGCGTCAATCGCTTTAATACCTGTTTGAAGTGGTTGGTTGACGGGCTCACGTGTCATTACGCCAGGTGCAATTTTTTCTACAGAATACTGGGTAGACGCTTTGATAGACCCTTTTTCATCAACAGGCCGCATGAGTGGGTCAACGACTCTTCCTAAAAAATCTTCTCCCACAGGAACTTGCAAAATACTTCCTGTTCGACGAACCTCCATTCCTTCGATCACCTTATCTCCTGTTCCAAAAATAACGACACCAACAGTATCTTTGTTTAAGTTGAGCGCAAGGCCAACGTCGCCAGTAGCAAATGTCACCATTTCCATTGATTGCACAGACGGAAGCCCTGCAACCTGCGCAATACCGTCAGACAAAGAAACAACTGTTCCCCGCTCAGACACCTCAAGATTTGGTGCAATGTCTTCTATGGTCTTTTCTATTTCTTTAATGATACTTGTGATGTTATTCATACATGTGTGTTATTTTTTGCTGACAAGCCTATTCAAAAGTGTTCGCACGCTTCCGTCGAACACGAGCTCTCCATACGTCCCCACAAAGCCACCGATGAGACTTTTGTCTTCTGCAAAGACAGTCTCTTTTGGCACTCTGCCCGTCTTCTGATGCACCACATCGCTTACGGCATCAAGAGCCGATGATGAAAGAGGTGTTGAGGCAGTAACGAACAAGGTCTCATTTGTATTGCTCATTTTCTGTCGCTGCTTCAAATGAGCAAGAATATTTGGAAGCATAGCGGAAAGATGATTCTTTTTGAGAAATTGCATAAACAAAGATGTCGCTTTTGCCTCGCCGTGAGTCTCAGTGAGCTTTTGAACAACAGTAGCGAGTGTGTGGGATGAAGGAGTCATATTACCGAGTAAGAGATTTAATGTACGCTTCGTTGACGTCTTGTGTCATTTTCTCTCCAAGAATTTTTTTGGTGAGGGAGAGTACGAGCTCAGGAGACTTTTCTTGCCACTCTGTGTATACATCTTTTTTGAGGCGAAGCGCATCGCTCTCCCCTTTTTGTACGATAAGCGCCGCTTCCTTTTCTGCTTTGAGGAGCATGTCGTTTTTAAGAGCCTCCGCTTTATGATGTGCGTCTTGCAAGAGCTTACCTTCTTCCTTTCGTGCTTCGTCTAAAATCTGCGCTTTTTCCGCAAATGCGTTTTTTCTATCTCGCTCCGCCTCCTCACGAAGCGTAAGGCCTTCTACTATCTTTTTTGTACGCTCATCAAGCGTTTTACCAATACTCTTGAAGAAAAACTTGTTCAAGATAAAAAGGATAATGAGAAAGTTAACAAAGCTTGCGAGTGCAACCTTCCAATCAAACCCTACATTACCTAAAATTTCGAGAAGTTTTTCCACAAT
>JALHNF010000046.1 GCA_022843645.1 Minisyncoccota bacterium
GGTTTAAAACGAGGTGGCAGGCTTGCGCGTTTTGGCATTGGAGCTGTTTCTTTCGGCACGGTTTCCTCGGCAACTTTCTTTTTGCGGCCTTTTACGACAGGTTCTTTTTTTGGGCTTTTGCCGAGTTGTACATACGGGCCAAAACGTCCGGTGAGGAGATAAATCGGTTCATTTGTTTTTGGATGAATGCCAAACGGTTTTTCTTCACCAACTTCCTGGCCATCGAGTGTCAATGCTCCTGTGCATTCTGGATACCGCGAGCATGACAAAAATTTACCGCTTTTCCCAAGCTTGATCACCATACTACTTTTACATACGGGGCACAGCATGGAGGCGTCTGCTTTTCCTAGATCTGTTGCTTTGCCTGCGGTCTTATCTTTTTCTTTTACATCTTTTAAAAACGGAGTATAAAATTCTTCTAATGTTTTACGGTATGAGCGTGTGCCATTTGCAATTTCATCAAGTTCGTCTTCCATTTCTGCTGTAAAAGAGTCGCTAATATATTTTCCAAAATTCTCTTCAAGGAAACTACTAACAACATCCCCGGTGTCTGTGGGGAAGAGCGTCTTTCCTTGTTTTTGTACATACCCACGTTCCTCGATCGTTGAAATAATAGAGGCATACGTAGAAGGTCGTCCGATGCCACGCTTCTCAAGTTCTTTAATGAGTCCCGCCTCAGTGTATCTGCTTGGTGGCTCGGTTTGTTTTTCGAGGGATCGTAGATCGAGCGCTTTCAAGCCGTCATTTTCTTTGAGGGTTGGAAGCTCGACATCTTCACCTTTGCCATCTGGATCAGCAAGAAGCCATCCTGGGAAAAGTGTCACAGAGCCGGTTACGGAAAAGTTTGGAATAGTTTCTTTTGTGTTTGTAACGTTTGCGGAAATTTTTGTACGCAACACTTTAGCATCACTCATTTGTGATGCAACCGTGCGAGACCATATGAGTCCGTACAATCTTTTCTCGTCATCGGTTGTTCCAGCGTGTGCGACGCTCGTATGTGTTGGGCGAATAGCTTCGTGTGCTTCCTGTGCATTTTTTGCTTTTGTTTTGAATTGGCGGACTTCAGAGTATTCTTTGCCAAATTTTTTAGTCACCACCTGTACTGTTTCCGCAATTGCTTGCCCTGAGAGGGAAGTGCTGTCGGTACGCATGTAGGTAATGAGGCCTTTTTCATACAGTTTTTGTGCTACACCCATGGTGCGTGACGGAGAAAATCCAAGGCGCGAACTTGCTGTTTGTTGGAGTGTTGAGGTGGTAAATGGCGCACGGGGACTTTTTTTAGCTTCACTTTGAGAGACTTCCACTACATGCCAATTATTTTTATTTCCAATAGAAAGAATACGGGCCACTTCTTCTTTTGTTTTTGGTTCTTCATCACATACAAGTGTCAGCTTTATTTTTTTACCTTCAGTTGTTTCAAAGTCACCGTCAAGTACAAAAAAGGTCTCTGGAATAAAGGCGCGAATCTCCCGCTCTCGCTCCATGATTATTCGTAAAGCAGGGGACTGCACTCTTCCAGCAGAGAGGCCGTAGCGAACTTTCTTCCAAATGAGCCCCGAAAGATCATATCCTACTAATCTGTCAAGTACACGACGGGCTTCTTGAGCTTCTTTGAGATTCATATCAATCTCACGTGGATGTTTAATTGCCTCCAAAACCGCCTCTTTTGTAATCTCGTTAAATGTCACACGCTTCGCGTCTTTCAAATCACATGCTTCTTTTATATGCCATGCTATAGCTTCACCCTCACGGTCAGGGTCTGTTGCAAGTAGTACTGTAGACGCTTTTTTGGAGAGCCGTTTGATTTCAGAGACCACAGAATCTTTCCGCGGGGATATCTCATATGTCGGAACAAAGCCAGCCTCTATGTCTATAGCTTGTTTATTTGACTTAGGAAGGTCTCGAATATGTCCAATACTGGCTCGCACGGTAAAATCGCCACCAAGATACTTTTCTATGGTTTTGGCTTTAGAGGGCGACTCTACAATTAAAAGCTTCATACGTGTTAGTTACTATTCTATAGTATACACGGCGATTAATTGCAAGTTTTCAAATATTTCAATAATAAAAAAGGGAAGTCAGTTCCCTATAAATTTCACACAATAGTATGTGGCTGACGTAATCAGCGTCAGCTATGGTTGTGGGTTGATGGCCATAAAGGTTTAATAAACAACTTTATGATGGAATCAATTTAATTGATTCTTACAATCATTCTCATTAGAGAAGTCAGAAAACTAATGAAAGATATGTAGGTGTCTAGGAAGGATCGCCATTACCGTGGCGGTTTTTCTATTTGTCTGTATATCTCCTCAACTCACAGATATGTGAGTCGCAAAAGATATATTGTGCGACACTGTATATTAAAATAAGGGCCCAAGTAACAACTGGTCGAAGCCGGCCTCATTGCTGAAGACCACTCTCCTCTTTCATCTTTCTTTTGGTGTACAAGATCAATCTCACCCAATAAAGTATTTACATTCTAAAACCTTGATACGTATTTTTTAGAATCTTTTTAAAAGCTCTTTGTAACTGTTCGGATTCAGATGAGAATTTGAGGTTTTTTGGCAAATACTTTCAGGTCGCATACTCCCCTCCTGAGTTAGACTTTTTAAGTGATACTATTATCTTTAATTACTATGACCCAAGAAGACGCGCTCAATATCTTGAAACTCGGACATTCTGTCTTTCTTACTGGCGGAGCTGGGTCTGGCAAGACATATGTGCTTAATGAATACATTCGCTGGCTCAAGTCACATAGCGTATCTGTAGCAATTACTGCTTCGACGGGCATTGCAGCGACTCACATCGGAGGCAGCACCATTCACTCGTGGTCGGGTATTGGCATCAAAGATCGTCTCACTGTATATGATGTTGACGAGCTTGAGCAAAAAAAGAATCTCTATACTCGGTATAAAGGGACCCAGGTGCTTGTGATAGATGAAATATCTATGCTTCATGCAAGTCGGCTTGATATGGTCGACCTTGTCGCGCGTACTATTCGAAAAGATGATCGACCATTTGGCGGCATGCAGGTTGTTTTTTGTGGAGACTTTTTTCAACTCCCACCCGTGACACGAAATAAAGATGTCGAAATTAAAGATTTCGCTTTTCACGCGCAGGTGTGGAAGAAGATGAATCCTGTTGTGTGCTATCTCACCACCGAGTATCGCCATACCGGTGACAGTCTTTCTTTGGTATTGCGCGGTATGCGTTTGGGTACACTCAAGGTAGATCACAAGAAAGAGCTTCTCACTGTGACTCAAAAAAGCGTCGCGCATATTCCCCACACAAAACTATTCACTCACAATGAAGACGTGGACCGAATCAAT
Organism: Minisyncoccota bacterium; assembly: GCA_022843645.1. Taxonomy (GTDB): domain Bacteria; phylum Patescibacteriota; class Minisyncoccia; order Phycocordibacterales; family UBA5272; genus JALHNF01. The sequence goes on from JALHNF010000046.1 coordinate 3,330, forward strand.
AACGGTGAATACGAAAAAATATCTGAAGAAGAAAAAGTTTTTGAAATGAGTACGAAAGGCAAAGCGCATCTCGTTGATAGTTTGATACAAAATTGTCTTGCGCCTGAGATCTTAAAATTAAAAGTTGGTACTCGGGTTATGTTTGTAAAAAATGATCCGAGCAAAAGCTACAACAATGGCACGCTTGGAGTTGTAGTGAAGTTCACGAGCCTTGGCTTCCCTGTTGTGCAAACTATCTCTGGCAAAGAAATCACGGTTACAGAGGATGCCTGGCGAATAGAGGAAGATGGAAAAATAAAAGCAGAAATAAAACAAATTCCACTTCGGTATGCATGGGCTATTACGGTCCATAAATCACAAGGGATGACGCTCGACGCTGCGCAGATTGATCTCTCAAAGACATTTACATTTGGCATGGGATACGTTGCCTTATCGCGGGTCCGCACGATAGAAGGTGTAGAGCTTCTTGGTTTTCACGATGATGCCCTGCTTATGCATCCAGATATTTTGTATTTCGACCAAGAGCTCATGAAGAAGTCGGACAAGGCAGTGCTTGCACTCAAAAAGTATTCTGAAAAAGATGTGCAGAAACTACATGAAGAGTTTATTGTGCGTGCCGAAGGTGTTCTTGAGGCACAAGCCGAAACTGTAGAGGTCGAGCGTATACCAACAAAAGACATCACAAAAAAGTTTTTAGCCGAAAAGTGCTCTATACAAGAAATTGCGGATAAGAGAGGCTTTACTGTGGGGACCATTATTGGCCACATAGAGGATTTGGTAAAAGACGGTACAGCACCTTTCCTTGCCCACATCTCAAAGAGTGTTTCAAATTACAAGTCGCTCGAGAAAATTATTTCAAAACATCTTTCCGAGAAGAAGCTTACTGTCTTGATGGAACACTGCAATGAAGCGGGCCTCACGCCGTCTTTTGAAGATATTCGTCTTGTGCG
>JALHNF010000047.1 GCA_022843645.1 Minisyncoccota bacterium
CAAAAACCAACAATTCGAAAAGCAAAGAAATCTATCGCGGCCTTTAAGCTTCGAGAGGGTGATGCGGTAGGTGTTGCGGTGACGCTTCGTGGCGAGCGAATGTTTGCATTTCTCGACAGGCTTTTTGTGGTAGCTATTCCTCGCACAAAAGACTTCCGTGGTTTGAAAAAAGAAGCCGTTGATGCGATTGGAAACATGACAATCGGTATTAAAGAGCACACCATCTTCCCTGAAATCAAAGACGAAGAATTGAAAGATGTCTTTGGCTTTGCTATCACTCTTGTAACTACTGCAAAAACAAAGAAAGAGGCAACTCGATTCTTTGAACTCCTTGAAGTGCCGTTTAAACGAGACTAAGCACTCTTGAGCCTTACAAAAGAGCAAAAATCACCATGATATGGTGATTTTTGTGCATAAAGTCACCTCCTTGTCCCAAAGTAGGCTATACTAACGTTATATTAGTATATGAAATCAACAGTACACATTTTTTCCGCTATATGCTTAAGCCTGTTTGGGTTTGTTGCTTTTGCGCAAGCCCAAATAAATATTGGGGGCTTTACCGTAACTCAAACAGCAAATGCGGGTGCTCAAGTTTGTACGCAGGACGCTAAACTTTGTCCTGACGGGGTGACATATGTGGGGCGCACTGGTCCAAACTGTTCGTTTGCGGCCTGCCCAGTATCTCCCGGAGGCGATATTCCACCAGTAGACACTGATACGTGTGTTGCTATTACAAACAACCTCTATTTGCGCTCAACTGATGCACGAACTGGTGGTGAAGTCTCACTCTTACAGGATTTCCTCTCTCCAAAGTACTTCAATCAGGAGCCAACAGGATATTTTGGAAATTTCACACTGCGCGCGGTGCAAGCGTTTCAACGGGATAATGGTATTACTCCTGCGCTTGGCTATGTAGGTCCAATGACGCGAGCAAAAATAAAATCGCTTACATGTGGCGGTGTGTCGGAAGTGCTCACCATAAACTCTGTTGCTCCAACACAAGCAAAAGTAGGGGACACTGTTGTGCTCTCTGGTCCAGGGCTCAATAATGGTGGTGACTACATTCTTTTTGATGGATATCGAATAGAAACAGATGGCTCAAAAGTATTAAATAGGCTTGCGTTTGTTGTGCCTCAATACTTGTCGTATACATTCAATTGTATTAAAGAGCCATGTCCAGATGCGCCAGTACGCCTTGTGCAACCGGGTTCATACTCTATTCAGGTGGTAAACAATCTCGGTAAAAGTAACACAATGTATGTGCAAGTAGTTGACGGGGTAGTTGGAAACAAAGACATTAGTATCTCTGAAGTACGCCCAAGTGCTGCAAAGGTTGGTGAGCGAGTCACTATTTTTGGATACGGACTTTTCCGTTCAGAAACGAAAATCTTGTTTGAAGGAGTAAGCATCTCTGGTACTCCGGTATACACAAAGCAGGCAGGAAACTTTGATTCTGCGCTTGAGTTTATTGTTCCTCGAACCATCTCAAGTTGTGTTGGAATAGTGTGTACGGCTGTTCTGCCACGGATAGTGACCCCAGGAACATATGAGCTTGCGGTAGAAAATCGTTTTGGGCGTGACTCAGTAAAGTTTGAAGTTCTTGGATCGGCTACCGATGTTCTCCCGACGCTTTCTTCTCTTTCGCCGGCCTCAGGAAACATTGGCAGTCGTGTTGTCATTTCTGGTAAAAATATAAATACAGGAAGCGAATACGTACTCTTCAGTGGATTTCGTATTGGTCTAGAAAGAGTTGACTCGGATCGAGTAGCATTTTTTGTGCCTGGCACACTTGCGCAACCATGCTTTTCGGCACTCAGTTGTCCTCCGGGAGCAGTGCAGATTGTGACACCTGGATCATACGGCGTACAGGTAGGTAATGTAAATGGTGTATCAAACGCAGGCACGTTTACAGTAACAGACACAACGATAGTCCAACCACTTGCGATCACTACGTTTGAAGTACGAGATATTTCCTCAGCAAATGGTAGTGCTATGCAGCTTGAACGCAGACTCTTCTGGAACACAACAGGTGCACAGTACTGTGTTGCCTCTGGTGCGTGGAGTGGCACAAAAGGGGTGAACGGCTCGGAGAGTATTGGATTCATGCTCCAGCCACTTACATATACGATTACCTGCTATAACGATAAGGGTGTTTCGGTGACACGAAATCTTACCTATCCAACACAATCAGTATCACAAACACCTCGTATTTCATCCGTTTCTCCTTTGACAGCGTCTCTTGGTGCGCAGGTGACGCTTTCGGGCGAACGGCTTAATACTGGTTCCCCTCGTGTCATTTTTGGAAATGGTATCATTACTCCTGACCCAATACGAGCAAGTGATGGAATACTTGTCTTTACTATTCCATCATCAATGTCTCGGTACTGTGCTCCAAATATGGAACGTGCATGCACCGACGATATGATCTCTGTCACTGCAGGCACATACAATGTGCAAGTTACAAATTCATTTGGGCTTTCAAATACGGTGCAGGTAACGGTGAGCGCATCTTCTCAAGGCACACCGGTTATAAGCTCCATCTCTCCTTCGCAGGGAGGTACGGGAACTGCAGTGACTCTTTCGGGGTCAAACCTAAACGCGCAGACCGACTTTGTGTGGTTCGGAGGTATTAAGTTTGCACCAGATAGAACAACAAAAGCGCTTAATATAATAACGTTTATTGTTCCAGGAACACTTTTCCAGTGTGATGCAAAGCCTGGGCAAGAATGTTTGGCGGTATGGCAACCAACACCACTTGGTCAATATGATGTGCGGGTTGAAAAGAGTAGTGGCGCAGTAAGCAATGCTGTGAAGTATCAAGTCACAAGTAATGGTTCTGCTTCAACATTCTAGTCTTGTGCTATGAATTCCCAAAAAGAAAACGCTCAGGATTGAGCGTTTTCTTTTTGCACGTTACTTGCAAAAGCCATAAAACATCCCTCTTGTCGGTGTGTAAACATATGCTGATTTCCCTCTCGTTCTCGGCTGAGGTGGTCTACGAAAGTTTGCCCGATAAGTATTTTTTATGACTTCTGACATTATTTACTCAAAATGTGTTGAATCTCGTAACTCAAGATGTGTATGGAGAGCAGGAAACTGAGTGAGATCTCTATCTTTTTCAATAATTGCATGAGCTTCTTCGCGTGCGGCTTCGACGAGCTTTATGTTTTGTATTGCCTCCATACCAATGTCTGATATACCAGACTGTTTTCCGCCGGTGAGTTCGCCTGCTCCGCGAAACAAAAGGTCTTGTTCTGCAAGCTCAAATCCATTTGCACTTTTCTGAAGTGCGAAAAGGCGTTGCGCTGAGTGCTCATTTTGTGTATCACTTACAATGTAACAATAGGGTTGGTGAGTACCACGGAGCACCCGGCCACGAAGCTGGTGCAGTTGCGAAAGACCGAAGCGCTCTGCTCCTTCAATAATGACAATTGATGCATTTGCGACACTCACTCCGACTTCGATAACGGTCGTCGATACAAGAATGTCAATTTTTCCATCAGCAAACTTTTTCATAATTACATCTTTATCTGCAGGCTTCAGTTTTCCGTGAAGCACACCAACACTCCACTCCGTGAATACTTTTTCCTGAAGTCGCTTTGCTTCTGCTACAACAGACTTCTGCGTTTTTTTCTGAGACTCATCTTCGTCACCGTCATCAATGCGTGGACAAATGACATATACTTGTCGCCCATCTCGTAATTCCTGTTTTACTTTTTCATACATGAGCTCTTGCGTCTCTTTGGTGATAATCTCAGTCAAGATGGCTTTTCTCCCTGGCGGCATTTCATCTAAAATAGTGAGGTCAAGATCGCCATAGATGGTGAGCGCAAGTGTTCGCGGAAT
>JALHNF010000048.1 GCA_022843645.1 Minisyncoccota bacterium
CACATCGACTATAAAGATGTTGAAATATTAAAGAAATTCTTGAATCCAAGTGCTCGCATGCTCTCGCGACGAAAGTCAGGACTCACCGCGAAGAATCAACGCATTCTTTCGATGGCGGTCAAGCGAGCGCGATTCATGGGACTTCTTCCATACGTTGCTCAGTAGCCATAGAATCAGGAGATCTTCTTGCAAGCTCTCGGCGAATATTTATTTTCCCCCAACCCACCCCTTCCTCAAGAAAATAAACATTCGCTTCGTGCGTGCAATATCAAACATCCGTCCGCTTGGGCGGATTTTTGATATACTGTAGTGTAATGAACCTCGATGAGAAGGTAACGTACTTTGCTGAAACTGATTTTCGAAACAAGAAAACAAAGTTTGGCATAAAAAACAAAGACCGAAGCCGACACATGTATGTCATTGGTATGACAGGAATGGGTAAGTCGACTATGCTCGAAAATCTCGCCATTCAGGACATCCAGAGTGGGGAAGGGGTGGCGTTTATCGACCCACATGGTGGGACAGCAGAAAAGCTTCTCTCATATGTTCCAGAGCACCGTATTAAAGACGTTGTGTACTTTGCGCCGTTTGACTCTGAGTATCCAATTTCTTTTAATGTACTTGATGACGTAGACCACAATAGGCGACATCTTGTCGTGGGCGGACTCATGAGTGCATTCAAGAAGATCTGGGTGGATGCATGGTCTGCGCGAATGGAATATATTTTGCAAAATATTCTACACGCGCTTTTAGAGTATCCAGGCTCAACACTCCTTGGAGTAAACAGAATGCTCTCGGATAAAGATTTTAGGAAAAAAGTTGTAGACAATATTACCGATCCATCGGTAAAGGCGTTTTGGGTTGAGGAGTATGCCAAGTATACAGACAAGTTTGCGGCAGAAGCAGCGCCAGCAATTCAAAATAAAGTTGGGCAATTTACTGGTAACCCACTTATTCGAAATCTTGTTGGTCAGCCAAAGTCTTCTTTTGACATTCGCGAACTCATGGACAATAGAAAGATTCTTATCATGAACCTTTCGAAAGGGCGCATGGGTGAGGATAATTCAAACCTCATTGGCTCGATGCTCATTACAAAAATGTATTTGGCGGCGATGAGCCGTGCGGATGCAAGTGAGGCAGAGATGAGGACACTTCCTTCATTTAACTTTTATGTCGATGAGTTTCAATCGTTTGCGAGTGATTCATTTGCAAATATTTTGTCTGAGGCGAGGAAGTACAAGCTCAACTTGACCATTGCGCATCAATACGTCGAGCAAATGTCTGAAGATGTAAAAGCGGCTGTGTTTGGAAATGTGGGTTCAATGGTTGTCTTTCGTGTTGGTTCGACTGACGCAGAAATTTTTGAAAAAGAATTTGCACCGTTCTTTACTCTTGAGGACATTGTGAGCCTTGGGCAGCGGCAAATTTATTTGCGTCTCATGATAGATGGAGTCGGCTCGCAGCCATTCTCAGCAACGACGCTCCCTCCTATCATGCCGCCGGATACTTCATACAAACAGCAGGTAATTGACTATTGTCGCAGCACGTTTGCCCGGAGAAAAGACGATGTAGAAAAAGAAATACGAGCGTGGCATGCGCCTGTCTCAGTCACAGATCTTGATCGAGAGCGAGATAGACAAAAAGGTGAACAGGCAAAGCTTGCAAAAGGCATTGATCATCAGAGTCAAAAGCCTTTTGTTCAGTCAATACAGAAGCCTTATGAGAATGGAAAGCCGGGTCCTCATAATCAAAAACCTGTACAATCAGCACCAGGTGCTCAAACAAAAAGTAGTCTCAAAGATGCTCTGGCGCGCGAGCTCGGAGGAATACAAAAATCACCAGTTCAAAAAGAGGCTCCGAAACAGGCATCACTAGAGAGAGTTTCGCTTTCTGCACTCTTATCAAAACAAAAACAGTCAGATGTACATACGGTTCTCGCCAAAGACAAAAGCATACTACGCCAAGCGATTGATCGAGGGAGTTCGACGGTGTCTCGAGGTGCTTCTCGAATGGAACAAAAGCCGGATTTGCACACTGTGCAAAAAGAGACAGCTGTACCAGCAAAAACACAAACAGAGAGCGCTTCTTCACTCAAGGCTGGGGAAATACCTCCTGAGGTGCTCCGCAAAATTCTCGAGTAGACTTTGTCCGCCAGAATTTAGAGAAGAATCTCTTTTAGAGACCTGCTTTAGAGTGTTAGAATAGAGAGTACTATGAGACATGTAGGTTTGATGGCATGTGTAAGCCTTGTGTGTGCAACATCACTTTCGTTCGGTCAGGTGATTATCACGGAAATCATGTATGATCCGAGCGGATCTGATACTGGGCGTGAGTGGATTGAGATACAAAATACAAGCACAAGCGCAATCGACCTTACTTCGTGGAAGTTTTTTGAAGCGAACGTGAATCATGGAATCTCGGAGGTTGCTGGGTACACAACATTATTACAGCCAAATGGATTTGCCGTCATTGTAAGCGACAAAGAAAAGTTTTTGATAGATTTCCCTTCTTTTTCGGGAGCACTTGTTAAGTCTTCATTTTCGCTTAATAACACAGGTGAACTTCTTGCTATGAAAAACAATGAAGGAGTTATTACTGATCAATATACCTACGATGTATCAATCGGAGCAAACGGTGATGGCAACAGTTTACAAAAAAACGGCGCATCCTGGCTTGCGGCATTAGCAAATCCAGGACTTACCTCTGGAGGAGGCTCAACGGGCGGAAGCGACCCTGGTACAGGGGCAACATCAACCACAGCCACTTCAACTACGCAGGCGACTTCTACTCCACCATCACAAGGAGGGGGTTCCCAAGGTACAAGTACATCTTCAAATCAGACTGCGCCTTCAAACGCACCCATTGTAACGGGCTCAGGTGGGGTATACGTGGTGCCACAACTATTCGGTGCAATGATTGTCCCCCAAGTGACGCTTGCGGGAGTCGCGGCTACATTTAGCGGGCAGGCATTTACCTTTGGTGGCAAACAAGTGCCCAATCCTCGATTTGCATGGAATTTTGGTGACGGAAATATAAGTCATGGCGCAACAACAACACATACTTATCGCTATCCTGGGACGTATCATATTGCGCTTGATGTCACTGCAACATTCAACAACAATGAGACCTCCGTTCTTGAGCATGGTTCAGTGCAAGTGATTGCGCCTGATGTTGGTATTTTTGAAGGAAAAGATGGAGAAGGGTTTTTATATACGCAGATAGATAATAACACAAAGTACACAGTAGACATTTCTTCGTGGATCATTCGGCGAGGAAATAGTAGTGATGAGCATTATGTTCTGCCAAAAAATACATTTATTGCGCCGTTTACAAGTATTCGCATCGGTCAAGATGTAACTCACTTCAAAAATGATAACGTACTTAAAAAAGTTGAATTGTTATTTCCGAATCAGAAAAAAGTCGCAGAATACGATCCTCTTCTAGGGAGCAATGAGGCTGAGATGAGTGTTCCTGATCAAGCAGAGACTGTTCCT
>JALHNF010000049.1 GCA_022843645.1 Minisyncoccota bacterium
AGCGTAACACTTCTCAACCGCAGCGAGACGTTCAAAGCCGACCCGATCACCGTCGAAAAACTTTCAAAACATCCAAACCTTCGTATTATCACAAACGCAATCCCAAGCGAAGTACATGGCGAAAAGTTTGTGACCGGAATTTCATACAAAGATGCGCTCTCTGGAGACATCACAAAAGTTGACTGCGGTGGTGTCTTTGTAGAGATTGGTCAGATTCCTGCGACAGAGTTAGTCAAAGGGCTTGTGGAAATGACAGACGGCGGACAAGTGATGATCAATCCAAAAACACAAAAGACTTCCGTACCAGGCATATGGGCAGCTGGCGACTGTACAGATGTTCTCTACCATCAAAACAATATCGCAGCCGGCGATGCGGTGCGTGCTCTTGAAGATGTTTATCTTGCGATTCACGCGAGTTAGATTTTTGGCAACTATATAGCACTCAACACAAAAAGACTGTGCGCTTTTATACATTTATATGAAAAATTATTTAACAGCTATACGTACTATTTTCAAAAGATTTCGCGGAAGGTTCGTGATTCTTTTTTCGTTTCTTATTCTCGGAGAAATACTCTTGCTAACAATTCCCTACTTTACTGGAAAAACTGTTGATGCACTAACTACTAACCAGGTATGGAGTGGGATTCTCATTACGTTTCTAGCACTTTTTGCAATACGGGTTGTTTCTCTTGGACTTCAGACGGCACAGGGAGTATTTGAAGTGTATAAAATTGACTTTTATCTGAATCATAAAATTATACAAGATGTATATAAAAAACTGCAAACTATTCCTGTTGGTCAAACTCTTTTAAAGCATTCTGGTCTAAAGCAAACAGTTCTTAATAAAGGTATTAGTGGTGTACTCAGCACAGCGTTTACTTTTTTGAGTGACATTGTCCCAAACATACTTCGCCTACTTATTGCTACTATTGGCCTTTTTTTTATTCATGTACATATTGGAACTATTAACCTTATTACAATATTACTAACATCTCTCTTCATTATTCTGTATACACCACGTTTTTACAAAAAGAACGTTATTGTAAATCAAGAATGGGACGAGATAGAGAAAGAACACTCAGAGTTCCTCAGGCATGCCAGCATGATAAAACTCTCAGGTAATGAAGAAGTACATGCAGCGCAAATTTTAGAGCAACGTGAAAAAACGATTGTATCCGCTAAAAGACTTTGGGTTACGAATATAATCATCATGCGAGGACGTGATCTTGTGTGGATCATAGGAACAATCGGTGGATTGATTCTTACGGGCTACTACGTATACCTTGGAACTGTAACTATCGGGCAGTTTGTTATGGCATCGTTGTGGATTTCCATTTTATCTTCTTCTTTTGGAACCTTGAACGCCGCATACCGCCGTCTGCTTCGCGAGTCAGCACATATCCATGAGTATACTAAAATCATGGAAGAAAAGCCTCTTTTCACTGAAGATGGAAAACATATATTTGATTCGGCGTTCAACAATATAACTTTCAGTAATGTGTCTTTTGCATATCCCACAAAAGAAGGTCTTGAGAAAAAGACTTTCGATAACCTGGCTCTTACTTTTACTTCAGGTAAAACCTACGCGCTTGTTGGTCACTCGGGTGCTGGCAAAACGACAATCATTCAACTTCTCTTACGAGCGTTTGATCCAGACTCTGGCTCTATTGAAATTGATGGTGTCAACCTAAAAGATTTAGACATCAATGACTATCGTCGTAATATTGGCTACGTTGAGCAACATGTAGAGCTTTTTGATCGGTCTCTAAAGTACAACATTCTCTTTGGGGTACCAGAAGAAGGCAAAGCAGAAGCAGAAAAAGATTTGGATCGTGTTGCAAAGCTTGCACGTATTGACCAGTTTTTTGACCGTCTTGAGCACGGCTACGACACAGTCATTGGTGAAAAAGGCGTGAAGCTCTCTGGTGGCGAGCGTCAGCGTGTGGGCATTGCGCGTGCGCTCATCAAAAACCCTTCTATTCTTATCTTCGACGAAGCAACAAGCAGCCTTGATGCCGAAAATGAAGCGCTCATCCATGAGGCTATGCGAGACGCCCTCAGAGGAAGAACAGGTATCATTATCGCCCACCGCCTTTCCACGGTACGCGATGCCGATCAGATAATCGTCATGGATCATGGAAAAGTGGCAGGCATGGGCACACACGAGGAGCTCGCCCAAAGCTGTGAGCCATACAAAAGACTTATCTCTCGCCAAGTGGTCACTATGTAGCTACCAGGGTACAATGTAGACATATGCTACTTTTTTCATCGATACTCAATACTCCCGCAGGACAACTTTCCTATCTCTACGACAAAGACAAAAAAGTTTACGCCGTGTTTTTTGACACACAAGCAAAACACATAGAGAAATATCTCGAGAAGAACTTTGAGGAATTCCAAATCAAACAAGTCGCTAAGGGAGTTTATGATCAAGACTTCAAAAAGTATTTCAAAGACTCAAAATACTCACTGCAAAGTATTCCTGTAATGGTCACCGGTACACAAAACCAGATTGCCACATGGAATGCTGTGGGGAAAATAAAACATGGACACATAGCGCGATACAAAGACATTGCGAAAAAAGTTGGCGACGAGAAAGCGGTACGAAGTGTTGGCACCGCAATTGGCGCAAACCCAGTGTGCCTTCTCATCCCCTGTCATCGAGTGCTTACAAGTGATGGCTCACTTGGTGGATATTCTGGTGGCTTAGACAAGAAAGAGTGGCTCTTGAAGCATGAAGGGGTTTTGAAATAGTAAGTAGCATTTTAGACTACACATTGAAATTGAAGTGATTTACCAAGACCTCTTCCCCGCCTAAGGCACGATAAAAAGCAACTGCATGATCGTCCTCGGCCTCTGCTTCAACAAAGATAGTTTTAACGCCCTTCTCTTTCGCAATTTGTTGTAAATGTTCGATCAGCTTTTTTCCAATACCTTGCTTTTGATGCCCTGGATGAACAGCGATATCGTAGATGTACATCTCTTTTGATCCATGTATAGGGAGAATTTCAAAAGCAACAAGCCCTCCAACTAACTCTTTTTCAACATATGCCCCTAAAACAGTTGCCGAATCGTTTTGTAGTAAAGATTGGAGATACGGATCGCTCACGGTATAATCGTTTTTAAACGCAAGAGAAAAAACCATGATTAATTGTTGCAACTCTTCAACTGTATCTAATTTTTTAATCATCATAGCTTCTATATCATTCTACCACTTTCTACGTTGCGGAGGATGTGAGATTCGAACTCACGGACAGTTTTACCCGTCGGCGGTTTAGTAAACCGCTGATTTAAACCACTCATCCAATCCTCCTGACTTCCC
>JALHNF010000050.1 GCA_022843645.1 Minisyncoccota bacterium
GTACGCAGAACACTTGATATTAAGGACATTATCGAAAGCCTGGTAGATCGGGTTCGGATGCATATGAAAATCTCATTTTCAGAGCTCGTATCAACGAAAGAGCTCCACGAGAAAAAGACCCTTATTGTAGTCCACTTCTTGGCACTACTTGAACTTTTAAAACTCGGTGGAATACAAGCCAGCCAAACAGAAGAATTTGGTGAAATAATGATAGAATCAGAGCAAAGTATATGAGTCTTTCTTTGGAACAAAAACTTGAAGGTCTTCTTTTTTATTTTGGTGATGCAGTCACACTCTCTACTCTTAGTGACCATTTAGAGTGCTCTGAATCAGAAACACAGGAAGCAATCAAGCAACTAGAAACGAGTTTGCAGGAAAGAGGGTTGCGACTTATTGTACAAAACGACAAAGTCACCCTAGGGACACACCCAGATATTTCAGATATTATTACTCGTATTCGTAAAAAAGAGCTCGAGGGAGACCTTTCGAAAGCCGCTCAAGAAGTGCTTTCTGTTGTTTTATATGCTGGGCCTATTTCAAAAGGGTATATCGATTATATACGTGGCGTAAATTCAACCGTGAGTATTCGAAATCTTGTCACACGAGGGCTTATTGAAAAAAAAGAAGGGGGTACACGATCACAATATGTTGTAACAGGGGACTTTCTCATGTCGCTTGGTGTCACCGAAGCAAATGCAATTGAGAGCTACGCGGAAATACGTAACAAGCTTGAGGCAAGCATTCAGGCTCCTGCAAAAGAATAAGCTCTATGACAAGCGAACTGTTAAAACTCATCATTCCCGCAATACTCACATTTGGAGTTGGAATCCTCATTACACCATTTATTTCTCATATTTTGTATAAATATAAAATGTGGAAGAAAAGCAGTGTGATACTTACAACTGATGGCAAAGTTGCAGAGTTAAGCAACAAACTCCATAACGATGAAGAAAAAAAGACTCCTCGGATGGGGGGAATCGTTGTATGGGCAAGTGTCTATATCACTGTTTTTTTACTGGCAATTCTATTTTTGCTTTTTCCCTCACAAACAACAGACGAACTACGTTTCTTTAGTCGTGAACAGACATGGATACCTCTCTTTGTAATGCTTATCGCTGCGATCATTGGGCTTATTGACGATCTCTCGGTAGTAAAAGTATTTGGAAGCGCAACAGGTGGAGGACTGTCTCTTAAAATTCGCTTAGGAGCAATTGCGCTCATCGCTTTTTTTGTTGGGTTGTGGCTTTTTGCAAAACTTGATCTTACGGGAGTATACGTACCTTTTATAGGAATGATTGATATTGGTATTTTTATTATTCCTCTCATTATTATCTTTATGATTGGTATTTTCTCTGGGGGGGTAATTGACGGAATAGACGGACTATCAGGAGGGGTGCTTGCAACAGCATTTACAGGGTATGCTGCAATCGCCGCGTACCAGGCGCAGTTTGATATCGCTGCGCTTTGTATGGCAATTGTGGGAGGAATTCTTGCCTTTCTCTGGTTTAACATTCCTCCAGCCCGATTCTACATGACAGAAACAGGCATGATGGCACTCACCACTACGTTGTGTGTGGTGGCCACCTTGACGCAAGCATTATTTGTTCTTCCTATCGTTGCTTTACCACTTATTCTCGCCGCTGGGTCAAGTGCACTGCAGCTTATCTGGAAAAAAGTATTCAAGAAAAAGCTTTTTTTAGTTGCGCCAATCCACCATCATTTTCAAGCACTCGGTTGGCCTGCATACAAAGTGACTATGCGTTTCTGGATCATTGGAGTATTTTCAGCAACACTTGGAGTTGTCATTCACATCTTAGGGTAAACACATATGAAAAAAGAGGTCACTGATCAGCCTTTTGATAAAATTTTGCTCTCTCTTACACTCATACTTGCCATAGTTGGATTTGTTTTTTTTGTATCTGCGTCACTCGGTATTTTTGCCTCAAACGCAACGAAGTTTTATGGAATGCTTGTAAATCAAAGTATATTTTTAGCTGCTGGGATCACTGGTCTTTTTGTAACTGCTCGTTTTTTCCCTTATCTTATACTTCGTCGCTACGCACTATTTATTTTTCTCTTTGGCATACTTCTGTGTCTTCTTGTATTTATTCCTGGCCTTGGGTTTGCACATGGTGGCGCAAGGAGATGGATCGACTTAGGAATAACAACATTCCAAACCGGAGAGTTTTTAAAAATAGCAACCATTATTTATTGCGCAGGTTGGTTTTCTATTTTTAGAGACAAAATCCAAGAGTTTCGATATGGACTATTGCCACTGTGCGTCATTCTCTCACTTTCAGGAGTAGCACTTCTCCTCCAACCAGATACCGACACGTATGCAGTGCTCGCAGTTGCAAGCGTCGCTATATACCTTGCAGCCGGGGCACCCTGGAAAAATTTAATCGTGATTGCCTTACTTGGTGCCACGCTCCTTGCAGGGCTTATCGCCACACGGCCGTATCTCTGGTCTCGTCTCATGACTTTCACCCAAGGAAGTCACGTTGATGTCTATGGATCTGGCTATCAAGCATATCAAGCAATGCTCACAGTTGGCTCAGGCGGAGTACTTGGGCAGGGAATTGGACAAAGCGTTCAAAAGTTCGGCTTCCTCCCAGAACCAGCAGGAGACTCCATTTTTGCCGTCATAGCAGAAGAAACAGGTATCATCGGCTCAAGTATCATCCTTCTCTTATATCTTCTTATTTTTCTCCGAATTTTGTACATCGCAAGACGTGCAGAAAACACATTCGGTGGACTACTTGCGATCGGAATTGGTATACTAATTCTAGTACAAGCCTTTTTGAACATTGGATCCATGATCGGTATCATCCCTCTCTCTGGACTTCCGCTTCCGCTCGTAAGTCACGGTGGTACCGCGTTATTTTTCACACTTGTTGAAATAGGAATCGTGCTCTCAATTTCAAAAACAATTCGATCGATATGAAAATAGTATTTACAGGCGGAATCACAGGCGGACACTTTTTTCCTATTATTGCTGTGGCTCAAAAAGTTTTTGAAGTTACCGAAGAAAAAAAGTTGCTTGAGCCAAGTTTGT
>JALHNF010000051.1 GCA_022843645.1 Minisyncoccota bacterium
CGGTGATCTAGTTTCACAGCAGCAATCGCATCGCGTACTCGCTTTTCCCAATCTTTTTTAGAAACAGAAGAATAAAAAAGAGGGAGTTTTACGTTTTCGTACACTGTTTCTTTTGCAAGCAGATTGAACGATTGAAACACAAATCCGAGTTTTTCGTTTCGCAAATTTGCGAGCTCGTCATCGCTTAAGCTCTCTACGTTTCTTCCTGAAAGGAGGTACTTGCCAAGCGTGTGACGGTCAAGGAGGCCAAGCACATGAAGGAGTGTCGACTTTCCAGAGCCAGACGGACCCATAATGGCCACAAACTCGCCTTTATTTACAGTAAGTGTCGCATCCACAAGCGCCTTGGTTTCAAACCCATCTCCAATATATATTTTGGATACTCGCTCAAGTGAAATTAACGGCTTCATAAGCCAATGTTAGCATGTTAAGTGTTTGAAGTAAAAGAATGCTGTATACTCAAGAAAACCTGTTTTATGAATGAAAAACCATTTAAAACAAATCCAATAAAACCCCCTGAGGACAGGGAAAGTCAAAAAAATGAGCTACCGCTCGAAAAAGCAGACTTCAAAAATAAAATAGAGGCGCTTTTCGGTATCCAACTCGAAGAAATACCTCCTCGCATACAAATATCTATTTTAAAGTTTTTGGCAACAAAATCAGCAGGGGAAGTTGCCTCAATAGCACAGGAAATATGTATTTTTGACACCAAAGAGGACCGATTAAATGCCTTCATGACACTATTGGCTCATGAAAATTTTGAGGCTATAGAGGGGATTATGTACTTGTATAATCAGATACCTGAAATTTCCATCCCTTTGTATAAAAAATATGCAGAAATAATTTCTGACCTCGATGAGATAACTTATTTTTTAACTGAAAACTTCAAGGACAAACCTGAGAAGGCTGTTGTGCTCAAGATACAAGAAGAACTTATTCAAAAAGCAAACGAAGTACTTCTTAGATATTCCGCCCGAGTTCACACTTTGAATGCGATGGAAGAGTTTATGAGTGGAGTAGAGGTGGGTGAATTTAATATCGACGGAGATGCTGCTTATTATACAGAAACAGGTTCTGATATTTCTACACTAAAGTTATCTATCCTTGCCGACATAGAAAAAGTAAGCAAAGACACACTTCTTCTCCTCTCTGCCTTTCGGTCACTTATCAAAGGCAACCCTGAGGTTTCAATCGAAGACATCAAAAGCTCTCGTCTACAGTCTTACACTTCCGAAGAAATACGTAGCGATTCTATGCGAGAGACAGTAAAAGAAATGCGCTTAATGTATTCCTCAAATGTCACAAACGACAATATACGCGCTTTACTCTTAGCAAAGTTCGCCGCTCGTATCGCCGACCCGGAAAACAGATCTGAATTTGATATTTTGTATTTTAAAAATAGCCTACTTGCATTTGTTGTATTTACAAAAGAAGCTGACGGCACATATTTTGCGTCTGGTTTAAATGTCACACCAAACATGCAAGGTTCCGGCATCGGTGAAGTTATGATGCGTGAAACTATTGTACAAAAAACAAAAGTGGCTGACGTGCGTGGCGAAGTAATCGCTACAAAAGATGTTGTGAGACGATACTTAAAAGACGGCGCCATTATGTTTGGTGCCGAAACAAAATACGGTGAGGTAGGAATGAAAATAGTTTGGAGTAAAGAAAATACTCGATACAAAACAAAAAATGTCGTTGGAAAAACAGACGATGAAAAATATAAGGAAATAAGAACACTTGAAAACAGGGCAGATATTCATACACAAGACACAGAAGATCAATCAAAAATAGATTTCGAACTCACAAATGCCGGATACGTTATTACTCACATACTTAGACTTTCAAATGGAACATTTTCTGCGATTTTTGAAAGAAACCATGTCGAAGCTACAGTTTAACTGCCTTATCCCACTGAGCGACAAATAATGCTTTCATGGAGTCCGCAATACGCGCATCTTGTATGTTCACAGCAATCATTGTTTCTTTTGACAGGGTCATGTACGAGACAGTGGTGTCGTACACCATAATTACCGCTGGAAGCCCTTTTACAATATCAGAGAAAAAACGGAATTCGGTGAGAGTATCGTCTTTTGCTCGCGCAGCTATTTTCATTTTTTGCTCACTTGATGCTACAGCAAGAATCTTTTTCTGAATTTTCTTTTTTACACGTTGTACAATATGCTCGTCATTCGCTTTTTTGTATTTTTCAGAAATAATATTTGCATCACTCCACTGCAAAATTGTTTCTTTTGCATGCAAACAATTATCTAAAACTTGCTTAAACCCACGCTCACCCTCAAAAAACTGAATGTTTGGCTTCCCAAGTGCAAGATTAAAGAGTGACGTCATGCCACTAATTTCTGTTTGAAGCAACGTCGATACACGATCAAATCTTTCTCGTTCTTTCGCAATAACATTTTCCAAAAATTGCGGATGTGCCGCGCGATAGGTAAGCACAGGTCCTTCGTCTATTTTTTCTACTAACTTTTTTTCAATAAGAGTGTCAAGTGTTTTATATACAAGACCACGCTTTATACCACTTTTTGGCACCAGGCGAGATGCTTTTGAAGGACCGTGTACAAGAAGAAGCTCATAGATGAGAGACTCTTCATCTTGTAAACCGATCTGACTTAGAACTTCTTTATATTTTTGCTGGGTTTCCATCTCTTTAATATATCATTGTCACAGATACTTGACAATATGTGCTTTGTTTTTAATATGTTTTTCTAAAACAAAGATATTTCTTAGTTGTTTTACTTATCTTGTGTCACATATTATTGACATAACGTCAATGTAGTGCTATAATGTATTCATCAAGGTAAGGAATTACCTGATTCGTTCTTTCAAAAGCAATGTAAGTAAATACCTACGTTCACTCTAGCTTTCGTGCATGAATTGACATTCAGATGCAGGAGAGAGGGTCAGGGGAGCCAACAAAGTCCCCGTTTGAGGAGAGAGTGGGCACAGAGAGTAGGTATTTGACTATATTGATTTGCGCGATTGTGTGGTGAG
>JALHNF010000052.1 GCA_022843645.1 Minisyncoccota bacterium
AACGAACCATTCACATTCCTCTTTAGAAAAACGTGGCGTTTTTCTGGAGGCAACCGGTATCGTGTCGTCTTGTATAGCGTTATGTTTCTTGTTGCTAATATCATAGTGCTTTTTGAGCCTCTCATACTTGCAAAGTTGCTCAACGAAATTCAGGCAAATGGCATTAACGAGACGAATATCACATACCTTCTCTCCTTGTGCGCGATGTTTCTTATTATCACTGTCGTTTTTTGGATTTTTCATGGCATAGCTCGAGTCATTGAAGTAAAGAATGCTTTTGAAGTAAAAGTGAACTATCAATCACACCTTGTTAAAAATGCTCTTGCAAGAAACTTATTGTGGCATCAGGTTCGTGACAGCGGGGATATCCTTGACCGTGTCAATAAGTCAAGAGACGCACTCTTCTTTTTCTCTTCGGCAACTTTCATTATGATTCAACTTGTTGTTAAGATTGTGGGAACGGGAATAGCACTCTACTTTTTTAGTCCTTCTATTGCGATCGGAGTTACTTTTCTTGTCTTCGTAAGCTTTTACATCTTATGGACATTTGATAAGTACCTTATCAAGCAATATACTAAAATAAATGAGTCTGAGAACATCATTTCTGCAAAACTATTTGATTCTGTTTCAAATATCACTTCTGTATTGATTTTACGCATTCAGAAAACAGTACTTTCTAATCTTAAAAAAGTCTTTCTAATCCCGCGAAACACCGTCTATGAAAATGCGGTACTTAATGAGTGGAAGTGGTTTACGGGTAGTTTTATATTCCAGCTTATTGTTGCTGTGCCTCTCGGATTTTATCTCTGGAACGCTTTTCGGACATCGACACCTGTTGAAGTAGGAACGGTTAGTGCGTTTTACTTGTATCTTTCAGGCTTGATATACGCGTATTACAACTTTGCTGGGTCATATGAAAATATCACTCAACAAAAGACGAAAGTGTTAAACGCATCAATACTTGAAGAAGGGGTAGATGAGTCTGCCAAACACATGTACTCAGGCGGTGTGGATACGCTTGAAATTAATAATCTCTCCTTCCGGTATGATCATGAAAGTAAGCGACCCTCAGTCTTTGTAAAAAATATTACTTTCAAGAAAGGCCAGAAGGTTGCTGTTATTGGCCAGTCTGGGTCAGGGAAAACCACCTTCCTTAAGGTGGTTCATGGTCTGTATGAAAACGCACAAGGAGAACTTGTCATAAACAATAAGTTTATTGTACCTGTTGGGGAACACGACATACGCAGTATGCTTGTGCCTCAAGATCCAGAGCTCTTTTCTGCGTCTATACGTGAAAATGTGACATTCGGGGTTGAGTATAGTGATGAATATATTGCACAGTTCATAGAAAGCGCACGTTTTGCGAGTACGTTGAGTAGGCTCCCGAATGGTCTAGAGTCGGTGGTAAACGAAAAGGGAGTCAACCTCTCTGGTGGAGAAAAGCAGCGTCTTGCGCTTGCTCGGGCACTTTTGTTCGCTCAGGATAAAAATGTCATACTGCTTGATGAATCTACAAGCTCTGTTGATCCAGAAAATGAAATAGCAATATATAAAAATATTTTTGAGCAATATAAAGATACGATAATCATCGCATCAGTTCACAAGCTCAATTTACTTAAATATTTTGACTATGTGATACGGTTTGAAAACGGTGAAATCGTCGATACTGGCACTGTTGATGAATTATGTGCTCGTGATGTGCAATTTAAGACGTTGTATGAAGAATATAAAGCCTAGTCTCATGCAGTATTCGCCTATTTACTGATTTTTGTGTACTATTGAGTGTACATATATGAAAACAGTAGAAATTTACTCAACTCCAACGTGTCACTTTTGTGACCTTGCAAAGCACTATTTTGCTGAAAATAAAATCGAATTTATCAATTACAACGTTGCTGAGGACCAGGCAAAGCGTGCTGAGATGGTAGAAATCACAGGCCAGCTTGGTGTGCCGGTGATCAAAATTGAAAACGATATTGTAATTGGCTTTAATAAAGAAAAGATTGCTGAGCTTCTCGGAATCAAGTAGTATGCAAAACACCCATGAGGGTGTTTTTTGCTTTGCCTCTGTAGTTCAATGGATAGAACAGTTCCGTCCTAAGGAATTGATGTCAGTTCGATTCTGGCCAGGGGCACACATACGGTAAAGAGGACTTTTAAGTCCTCTTTACCGTATGTGTGCCGGCCGGAGCGCAGGTGCTATATGAGTGAAACGAATTGCACCAAGTGAGGCGGGGTCGCAAGTACTTAGTTCACGAATGACTGAAAGGAAGGAGTAGAGTTAGTAAGTTGTGGCCTAACAAACTCACAAATATGTTCATGAAAAGTGACAGATTTCTTACTGGCGAAGAATATACCTAATCTATTTTTGTCATTACACAACCCACATCTTTACTTCCAACCTGTCTTGAGGTACTCTTCACGTAGAAAAAATCAGCACATCATAGGATGAGATCACAATGATAGCCATTCAAAGTGACATATTCCTCGAGATTTTTGAATTGATCTTTAAGGCATATGCAAACCAAACAGGTATCTTTGAAAAACAGCGTGCTGGATCAGGTGCTCCACAACGTGTTTTTTGTCCAAAAAACGTAACAAAGGGAAGCCCAGACCATCTGTATTGGCTTGCCCTGGTTGCGTTCACAGACAAAAGAACCGACAGCTCAAGCTTGTATGAAAGATTTGCGTTTATGTTTCAGCGGAACTCCTCACTCTTTCGACGAGGGCACATTCCTTCACGTCGTCGAATGACAGAAT